>NZ_BAAHAR010000054.1:0-54694 GCF_054777395.1 Nocardiopsis oceani | reverse complement strand
GCACGCGCGTCTGGCCGACCAGGCCAGGCACGACCGGCGGTCCATCAACTCAGAGATCGTGTACCTGCTGGAGACCGCGCTGGGAGGCGCCGGTTCGCCTGGCGGCGCATCGGCTTGACCTGACCCGCTACGCGGGAGAGCGGATTCCTCCCCGGCCTGAAGGCCGGGGCATCCTCCGGGAGATCGGGTGACCAACCCATCACCCCGCCACGCCCTCCCACCCCAGAGGGAGGCGCACACCCACCCACCCATGCCACGATCCACCCATGCGCCCGCTCACCGCCCCACTCCACCCCCTGATCAGCACCCACACCCACCGACGCTGGGCCTACCTGATCATCGGCGGCGCACTCCTGATGCCCTACCTCATGGCCGCCCTCGTCCTCGCCACCCTGCTCACCAGCACCAACCCCACCACCGACACCCCAACCCCCACACCCACCCTCTACCTACTCACCGCACTCATCACCACCACCCTCATCACCGCCACCGCCCTCATCCCCGCCACCCGCACCGGCCAACACCACCTCGCCCGCGCCCTGCTCACCCACCTCGACACCACACCCACCACCAGCCGCTGGCGCCCCATCGCCTGGCTCCACCTCCACCTCACCACCGGCATGGCCACCTGCCTGGCCACCATGACCGCCCTCACCGAAGCCGCACTCCTGGCCATCGCCCCCCTGACCACACAACCCCACCCCATCGCCCAAGGCCCCCTCACCCTCTTCGGCTACGGAACCCTCACCCACCCCCTCTGGGGACCCCCACTCGCCCTGACCTGGGTCCTAGCCCTCATCTACACCATCGCCCTCACCGGCCACCTCCTCGCCAAAGCCGCACCCCACCTCCTCGGCCCCACCCCAACCGACCGCCTAGCCGCCGCCCACGCCCACGCCCACACCCTCGCCGAACGCAACCGCCTGGCCCGCGAACTCCACGACTCCATCGGCCACGCCCTCTCCGTCATCACCCTCCAATCCGCCACCGCCGCCCGCCTGATCAACACCAACCCCGACTTCGCCCGCCAAGCCCTCACCCACATCGCCGACACCGCACGCACCGCCACCGCCGACCTCGACCACGCCCTCGGCGTCCTGCGCGAAGACACCACCACCCCCCGCACACCCCCACCCGACCTGACAGACCTCACCCACCTGGCAGAAGCCACACAACACACCGGCACCGACCTCACCTGCCACCTCCACGGCGACCCCACCCGCGTACCCGCCCTCCTCTCCCGCGAGACCTACCGCATCGCCCAAGAAGCCCTCACCAACGCCCTCCGCCACGCACCCCACCAACCCCTCACCCTCACCCTGACCACCACACCCGGCGAACTCACCCTCACCGTCACCAACCCCCTCCCACCCCGCACCCCACGCACACCCCGCCCCCGCACCGGCGGACGCGGCCTCACCGGCATGCGCGAACGCGCCCACCTCATCGGTGGCACCCTGACCACCACACCCACCACCACCCACTATCACCTCACACTCCACCTGACCTGGAAAGACACATGATCGGCATCAACCTCGTCGATGACGAAGCCCTCATCCGCGCCGGCCTGGCCGCCCTCATCGACGCCGAACCCGACATGGAGGTCACCGGCCAAGCCGCCGACGGCGCCGACGTGCCCGACCTGATCCGCCGCACCCGCCCCGACCTCATCCTCATGGACGTGCGCATGCCCGGACTGGACGGAATCCAGGCCACCCGCACCCTCCAACGCACACCCCAACCACCGCGCGTCATCGTCGTCACCACCTTCGACAACGACGACTACGTCTGGGGCGCCCTGCGCGCCGGCGCCCACGGCTTCCTCCTCAAACGCACCCCGCCCGAGGACATCCTGGCCGCCATCCGCCTCGTCCACCGCGGCGACACCCTGCTGTTCCCCACCGCCCTACGGGCCCTGGCCGCCACCCAGCCCGCACACCCCACACCCGCCGCCCAAGCCGTCGCCACCCTCACCGAACGCGAAGCCCAAACCCTCACCCTGATGGCCCAAGGACTCACCAACAACGAAATCGCCCACCACCTGCACCTGGGCGTCCAAACCGTCAAAACCCACGTGTCCAACATCCTCACCAAACTCGGCGTACGCGACCGCACCCAAGCCGTCATCGCCGCCTACGACTCCGGCCTCATCCGCCCCGGCACCCCCTCCTGAAAACCACGACACACCCACCAGCACACCAACCCACAACAATCACACTGTTACGTTCAGTGACCAACGTGGCCGCAGCTCGACCCGGGGGAAGACCATGTCCACCACCACACCCACCATCGACCTCGACCTCATCACCACCCTCTACCGCACCCACCGAGACGACCTGGCCCGCGTACGCGACCAACAACGCCAGCACCTCACCAACGCCGACCCCGCCATGACCCCCCAACTCGACGACCTCGAAGCAGAAATCACCTACCTGCTCCTACGCCACCACCAACCCACCAACGTCGTCGAAATCGGCACCTACTACGGCTGGTCCTCCGCCTGGATCCTGTCCGCACTCCGCGACAACGGCACCGGCCACCTGCACTCCTTCGACATCGTCGACCACGCCGCCACCCACCTGCCCCCAGACCTGACCACCGACCGCTGGACCTTCACCAAAGGCGACGTCCGCGCCAAGATCACCCACATCCCCACCACCACCGACTACCTCTTCATCGACGCCGCCCACAACGGCTGGTTCGCCCGCTGGTACATCCACCACCTACTGCCCACCCTGCCCGCCCACATCCCCGTCAGCGTCCACGACGTCTTCCACCACCGCTACGCCCTGCCCTTCACCGAAGGCGCCGCCGTCCTCACCTGGCTCACCAACAACACCACCGACTACTTCACCGCCTCCGCCGCCCGCGCACCCCACCACCACCAAGCCCTGACCGAACTCAAAACCGAACTCGGCCTCCACACACCCGTACGCGACTCACCCCACAACCCCATGATCTTCTTCCACCTGCCCGAACGCCCCCGCCCCGGCCAAGCCATCCCCACCCCGCGCACCCACCACTAACCCCCCCACACACAAAGAGGGGGCGACGGGCCACCACGACCCACCGCCCCCACAGGGCACAGCACCCATCATTCAGGCCCCGAACCCACCTCCGGCTCCACATCCGGGGCCCCAGCCTCCACCGAATCCGGACCCGACCCACCCGGATCCACCACCGGCCACTGCGCACCCACCGACACCACATCAGCGGCATCGGAGACGATCCGAGCGAAATTCACCGGCTGGTCCAGACTCACCATGTGCCCGGCCCGCGGCACGTTCACCAACCGCCCCTGAGCGCACGCGTCGAAGAACTGCTTCTCATGTATACGGAAGTGGTCCCGCGCCCCGTTGATCAACCACACCGGCCCCGCATAGGCCGACAGCGCCGACAGCGCGTCAATCCGCGAGAGCTCATCGATGACCGCCGTCGCCGCCTCCACGGCCAACCCGCCATCGACCACCGCGTCAGCCGCACCGTCACGCAACGTCAACCGGTGGAACCGCTCGTTGATGGTCGCACCTTTGTCCGGCAACCGGTCCATCAACACCGACGGAATGCGATACACCTGCGCCAAAGACTGCGCCGGCTGAGCCGTGCAACTGGCCGCCACCAGACCCGCGACCCGACCCGGCGCCGCACCCGCCGCCGCCATCGCCACGAACCCGCCCATGCTCAACCCCACCAGCAGGGCACGGCCACCCACCGAGTCGATGGCGTCCAACAGCGTGTCCACCGCACGCCCCACCGAGAAGTCCTCACCCCGACGCGACCCGTGGGCCGGAAGGTCGGGCGCCACCACCGTGCGCCCCTGCGCCTCCAAGAACTCCACCTGAGGCCGCCACATACTCGACGACGACCGCAACCCATGTGCCAACACGATCGGCACACCCATGTTCCGCCCCCTACTCCGCAACCCGATACGCCACCGTCACCGGCGCATGATCCGACCAGCGCTCCTCACGGCTGGGGTAACGCTCCACCCGGGCCGACTCCACCCGCGCCGCCAACCCCGGCGTCACCACCTGATAATCAATGCGCCACCCGGTGTCATTGTCGAAAGCCCGACCACGGTAGGACCACCACGAATACGGGCCCTCCTGGTCAGGGAACCGGGCACGCACCACATCCACATACCCCGCCTCGTCGAAGACCCGCGACAACCACGCACGCTCCTCAGGCAGAAAACCCGAGTTCTTCTTGTTGCCCCGCCAGTTCTTCAGATCCGCCTCGGTGTGCGCGATGTTCCAGTCCCCGCACACCACCAGTGCACGACCCTGTTCCTCGACCTGCGCACGGCGCTTGACCAGGTACGGCAGGAACGCCTCCATGAAGCGCTCCTTCTCCTCCTGACGCGGCGTACCCACCTCACCCGAAGGCAGATACAGGCTCGCCACCGTCACATCCCCGAAATCGGCCTCCACATACCGGCCCGCATCATCGAACTCGGCCGCACCGAACCCCACACGGACCGCATCGGGCTCGACCCGCGAATACAGCGCCACACCCGCACGGCCCTTCGCCGCCGCCGGGCACAACTGCACATGCCACCCCTCAGGCGAGATCACCTTCGCGGGCAGCTGCTCAGCCTCCGCCCGCGACTCCTGCACACACACCACATCCGCGTCCGTGTCCGCCAACCAGGACACAAACCCCGGATCCTTCTTCGCGGCCGCCCGCAGGCCATTGACGTTGACGCTGGACACAACAAAAGTCGACTGGTTCACGCCTCTCAGCGTAACCACCTCCACCGGCCCGCCAGCCTCTGCGCCCTCACCCCTCCTCAGACTCCGCCAACCGCCGAAGCACCCCATAGGTACGGTTCGACCCGGCCGCTTCCCGCTGAGCCCGCGCCGTCACCTCGATATAGGCCTGCGACGACGTCACCGACGCATGACCCAGCAAATGCATGATCTCGGTGACCGACGCCCCGTCCTCAGCCAACCGCGTAGCGAACGTATGCCGCAGCGCGTGCACCAACGTCCCCCGCGCCACCCGGTCATGCACCCCCGCATGCCGGTAACACTGCTTCACCAGATACTGCAGCCCACCCCGCCGCAACCCCGCACCCCGGTTGTCCACCAACAACGCCTCCGAGCCGCGCACCACACCGAACCGCACCCGACGCGACTCCAAATACGTCTCCAGCAACGCCTCCAACGGCACCTCGATCGGCAGGACCCGCTCACCACCGCCCTTGCCCACCACCCGAATCCGCCGCTCACCGGGCCGCCCACCCAACGACTCCACCCGAAGCGACAACATCTCCGCCGACCGCATCCCCGTCAACAACGCCAACGCCAACACCGCCAGATCCCGCTCGGGCCACGGGTCACGGGCCCGCCGCGCACCCCGCGCCAACGCCTCCAGCAACCGCTCCGGTGTCTCCTCACCCATCAACGGCTTAGGACCTGAAGGCCGCACCTTGGGCCTGGGCACCGCCGACATCGGATTACCGGCCACCACCTGCTCCGACACCCAGAACGCGAAAAATCCGTTCCACGTCGACCACGACCGCAGCACACTCGACGCCGCCCGCTCCTCAGCGAACTCCGCGAACGCCTCCCGCAACAGCCCCGCACCCAAGTCCGCCAACCCCACCTCCGCGGGCTCACACCCCACAGCACGCCCCGCACACCCCAACACACCCACCAGGTCCCGCCGGTAGGCCGCCACCGTGTGCGGCGAGGGCTTGGCCGCCCTCCGGGCCACCAAATACCGCTCGATCGCCTGCTCCGCCGACAACACATCGCCACTCATCAGTTTGTTGGGCGTGGAGACCCCCGGCTGAGGCGGGGGAGGAAACGCCCGCCTCCTTCCCGGTCCAAGCTTACAACTAGCTACGGTAGAATGTGAGCATGACCAGGAGCATGGTGAAGCGTGCGTTCAAGTACCGCTTCTACCCCACAGATGCGCAGGCAGCGGAGCTGTCGCGCACCTTCGGATGCGTGCGCCTGGTCTACAACCGCGCTCTGGACCAACGCACCACGGCGTGGTTCACCGAGCAGCGGCGGGTCAACTACAAGGAGGCGTCGGCCGCGCTCACGGAATGGAAGAAGGACCCCGACCTCGCGTTTCTGAACGAAGTCTCCTCCGTTCCCCTCCAGCAAGGGCTGCGACACCTGCAAACGGCGTTCCGGAACTTCTTCGATAAGCGCACCCGGTACCCGCGGTTCAAGTCCCGCAAGAAGTCCAAAGCGTCGGCGGAGTACTCCCGATCGGGGTTCACGTACCGCAACGGGCAGCTGACGTTGGCGAAGATGTCCGCGCCGTTGGACATCGTGTGGTCGCGTCCGCTTCCAGAGGGTGCGGTGCCTTCGACGGTGACGGTGTCCAAGGACAGCGCGGGGCGGTGGCACGTGTCGATCCTGTGCGAGGACACCGTCACCCACCACGCACCCACCGAACATGTGGTGGGGGTGGACGCGGGCATCACCAGCTTGGTGACCCTGTCCACGGGGGAGAAGGTGGCCAACCCCCGGCACGAGCGCCGCGACCGCAAGAAGCTGGCCAAGGCCCAACGGGAGCTGGCCCGCAAGGCCAAGGGCTCGGTGAACCGGGACAAGGCCCGCAAGAAGGTGGCACGGGTGCACGCCCGCATCACTGACCGCAGGAAGGACTTCCTGCACAAGCTCACCACTCGACTCGTCCGCGAAAACCAAGTGGTCGTGATCGAGGACCTGACCGTCCGCAACCTGGTCAAGAACAGGAAACTCGCCCGCGCCATTTCGGACGCGGCCTGGACCGAACTGCGCACCATGCTGGAGTACAAGGCCGCCTGGTACGGGCGGGAGCTGGTCGCCATCGACCGGTTCTTCCCGTCCTCCAAGCTGTGCTCGGCGTGCGGGAAGCTCCAGGACAAGCTGCCGTTGAACGTTCGGGAGTGGACGTGCGGGTGTGGCGTGACCCATGATCGCGACGTGAACGCCGCGGTCAACATCAAGGCCGCCGGGCTGGCGGTTTCTGCCTGTGGAGCTGGTGTCAGACCTCAACGGGAGTCCTCCCGGACGGGGCAGTCGGCGTCGAAGCAGGAAGGCCACGGGGCGACCCGTGACGGGGCCAGAGCCTCGAACCACCGTTAGGTGGTTCCGGAATCGCTTCCCTTCAGGGAGGCGAGGAGCCAAGCCCCAATCCTGCCTGCCCTCGGCCCCACCCGCGCGCACCACACCCCCACCGATGCGGTCGGGCCCCCGGGCACCGCCGAGCTGCCCGCTACCCTCGAACCCGGCGACCGACCGGGGGAGCCGAGCAGGAGAGGACTCTGTGACCCACCAAGCCCACACCACGTGGGAAGACCTCTACGCCCAGTGGGGCTGGCCCAACGCCCACCACCTGGGGCAGGGCATGGAGGGCACCGTTCACCGCCTACGCCCGGGCCTGGTCGCCAAGGCCTGGCACCACCGCACCGTGGAGGATCTGGAGCGTCTGCGCGCCTTCTACGAGGAGCTGGCCGCCCAGGGCCTGCCCTTTGACACGCCGCGCATCACCCGGGTCCGCCACCACCGGGACACCGCCATCAGTGTCGAGAACGAACTGCCCGGCACCAGCCTGGAGGTCCTCGAGCACGGCGCCGCCACCACCCGAACCGCCCAGGAGGCCACCACGACCGTCCTGAAGGCGCTAAAGGGCACCCGGGCGGGGGAGGCCACCCGTGCCCTGCCCGTCCTGGACGAGAGCACCCCGCTCTGGGCCGGGCACACCGACTGGCCCCAGACCCTGGCTGCGCTGGTCAGGCGCCGCGCCCAGCGCTTCCATGGCCCCTTGTCGGCCGCCGTACCCGACCTGGATGCTGTCACCGAGCGTGTCCTGTCGCTGTTGGGGCGCCTGGCGGGTAGCCCGGTCGGCATCGTGCACGGCGACCTGTGCCCGGGCAACATCCTGGTCGACGCCAAGGGGGAGCCCACGGCTGTTCTGGACTGGGGTTTTCTTACCTGTGCGGGCGATGCGGCCTTCGACGCGGCCACCGCGGCGGGTTTCTTCGACATGTACGGGCCCCGGGCCCGGGAGTGCGATGACGCCCTTGTCGGGCGCTGGGTGGGGGAGTTGGGCTGCGAGCGCGAGCGCCTGTTGCTCTACCGGGCCGCCTACGCGATCGCGGGCGCCAACTCCTACTCCGAGAGCGGCGATGATGGCCATTTTGCCTGGTGTGTGGCGGCTCTGCGGCGCTCGGACGTGCGTGGGGCCTTGGGGCTGGGGGAGCAGGGGACACCTGGGGACATGCGTTAACTACGGAGAGTGATGCCTGTGCGGGGGGATGGCCGCCCCAGGGGGTGCCCGACGGGGGAGTGCCCCTGGGGTTGGCTTAGCGGGCGCCGCAACGACAAGGAACAGCCGCACTGGCGAACAGTAGTTCGACCGACGCTCTGGCCGGAGCCGAATACGAACGTACGCTCGAAAGGATTGAGGCGCTGGCGCACCGCAGCACAGGGGAGTGCCCGTCGCAGAACCGGAGTGAACGGTCGGCGACCCGCAAGCAGAATCGGTCACGTATTGCCAAATAACTACAAAAGGATGCATAACACCGTTTATGCATGAAACATGGCGAGAGCGGCACCCGAAAGGGGCTCCAGAACAGCCAAGGTCACCCGCCACAGAGAACCATCCCGACGCGATACCCGGTGAACTTCGCCTGGCACTCACCAACTCGGTGAGATACTGACGAATAGTACGCCATCGATCAGCCCGCTCAACGTCCTGTCCAGCAACGACTAGCTCGGTTTCACCAGACGGCACAGGCATTGACCGAGCTCACGAATCCCATCCGGCCGCAGCAGCGACCGGCCCTCTTAGCTCAACCCGGAACGAGCTGATCGGCACGCACACGACGCCGATACCGAAGGGGAGATTGTCCGACCACGCGCTTGAACGCCGTGCTGAAGGCGCTCTCAGACGCATAGCCCAGATCTGCGGCAAGAGAAGCGACCCGGGCGTCACCGTCTCGCAGTGCACGCTGGGCGAGCAACATGCGCCAGTGGTTGAGGTAGGTCAGCGGTGGGATGCCCGCCGCCTGACGGAAGCGCTGAGCGAACGATGTGCGCGACATGGCCGTGGCGCGGGCGAGGTCGTGCAGGCCCCATGGCTTCTCCGGGTGGTCATGCATGAGATCGAGGGCGGGCCGCAGTCGCTCGTCCTTGAGAACGCTGAGCCATCCCGGGGGCAGGTCGGCCCGGCCTGCGTAGGCGCGCAGCACCTCGAGCAGCAGTAGTTGACCGTGCTGTCGGATCGCGAACGCTGAACCGAACCTCCGTCCAGTCACCTCATCGAGAAGGCTGTGAAGGCTGTCGAGCAGGGACGTCGCATCCACCGTCGATGCTTCAATGTGCGCCACTGGTGGCAGGACGTTCAGCAGCATTGCTCTACCAGCAGGGGTGAGGTCGATACGACCGCCCACCACGACATCGTCCGTCTCACGATCCGCCACGGCGAGCCGGGCGGAGGAGAAATCCTCCTCGGGCAGGATCTCGTGCCGCGGTCCGTCGCCGGTGCCGCCTTCGAGTTCCAGCCATGATCTGTCGTTCAGGATGGCAACGTCTCCAGACCCCATCGGGATCGGGGCGGCAACGCCGTCTGTGGTGAGCCGGGCCTGACCGCACACCACAGCGATGAACTTCAGCGGGATGTGGACCTCACCGCGGGTGAACCACCGGCCGCGCGCAGCAAAACCGCCGGAGAGCACGCCACGGACCTCCACGATGTCAAGCACCTCGGACAGACGATCCACAGTCATATTCGCACTCTCGCACAAGAAATTGGGACGCACAACCATTCACAGTACGGACTAGACGGCCGAGGATGGTGGTATGACAAAGAACATCGCGCACAAGCAACACCCCATCAGCTCGGGCTTCACCGCCTCCTCGACAGCGGAGGACGTCCTGGCCGGCATCGACCTCTCAGGCAGGAACGTTCTCATCACCGGCGGCCATGCCGGGCTCGGTCTGGAGACCACGCGCACGCTGAGCCTGGCTGGCGCCTCGGTGACCGTCGGCTCACGAAATCCGGAACGCGCAGCAGCCGCGCTGGCGGGAATCGAGCGCGTTGAGATCGGTCGGCTGGATCTCCTCGATCCGGCCTCGATCGACGCCTTCGCTACTCGCTTCGTCGATTCCGGACGACCACTGCACATTCTGATCAACAACGCCGGCATGCCACCTCGGGAACTGGTCCGGGACGCCCGCGGATACGAGGCGCAGTTCGCGACCAACCATCTCGGTCACTTCCAGCTCACCCTGGCCCTGCTCCCATCGCTACGCACGGCTCACGGCGCCCGGGTGGTCAATGTGACCTCTGGAGCACAGCGGTTCTCCGACATCCTGTGGGATGACCCGAACTTCCAGATCACCGAGTACTCGCCCGGTCTCGCCTACGCCCAGTCCAAGACCGCCAACGTCCTGTTCGCAGTCGAACTCGACCGCCGATGGGCCGCCGATGGCATCCGCGGTTACGCCGCTCATCCGGGTGTCGTCGTCGGCACCGGCCTGAACAGCGCAGCGGGCGAGGAGGCCCATCGCGCCGAAGGCCTGATCGATGAATCCGGCCGACCGGTCATCGACCCCGAACACGGAAAGAAGACACCGCAACAAGGAGCCAGCACCATCGTGTTCGCCGCGACCAGCCCGCTGCTCACCGAGATCGGTGGCGTCTACCTCAAAGACAACGACATCTCGCCTCTGGACGACGAGCCACGACCGATGTCCGCCATCGAGCCCCCCTCCGAGGTCATGTCACACTCCATCGATCCACGATCAGCGCAACGCTTTTGGGAACTGAGCGAACAACTCCTCAGTTCCCCGATGAGATTGAGCTAAGTGTCACCGCCTTCTGCAAGCCCCACACGCTGCCGCGCTGAGGAAGGCACCCAGTAAGAGTGTGGTTGTCTTCCTGCGAGCCTCGGGCTCCGCCAGCACGCCCTCAGAGCACCTCCGGATCCACGCTAACCCGACCACCAGAGCCCACAACCCGCCTGTAACCCGGGCCCACACCTGCGCGCCAACCCACCAGCCCGCACAGCATCAACACCCGGAGCCCCGGCACAGCCGACCCCGATGACTTAAGCCCCAAGGCTCCCAACAACGCCCGCCCACGCGCCCTTCAGAGCCCCACAACCCCTTCCCCACAGGCATTCCCATATCGCCGATAATGCACATTATGTCAAGTTGAGTGGTGGAGGGCCTCCCCGCAACCACCGACACACCCCACACACGCACCCAGCACAGAAAGACGACCCACCGCCAGGAAGCCGCGAAACCCAACGCCCCTGCCCGGATGTGGCTCACCCCGACGACCCACGCCCCGCGAACGCCAACTCAGGCCCGCCGTCAGGGATCACGACCTCAACGCACCGACTCCACGACCCGCTGAGCACCCGCCCCCTCCACCGGGCGGATCTGCTCCGCCAACTCCACCATGTCCACGCCGGGCATCTCCAACTCCGCATCGCCGCGCATCTCGGCCGACAAGGTCGCGACGACGCCCTCTTCCACCTTCACCCGCGCCTGCATGAAGGACTGCTCCTCGGACTTGTCGACCAACACCACCTGGCCATGCTCCTCGCACGGCAGCTGCCCACCGTCCACGGAACAGTTCCACCATTCAGGACGCGACCGGTCGTCATCGGGGTCTACCTGTTCGGTGCGCAACCTCAGCGCGAACCCATCCCCCGCCACCTGCTGGTCTTGAGGCATATACGTGATGACCACACCAGTTCGGTCAGCCACCCACATCTGCGTCGGCTCCCACGCCGGGGCGTTCAGGGCTCCGATCGGATGGCCCACGGCGGCCACCTCCTGAGACAGCTCATCTTTGCTATCCCGTTTGCTCTCCCGCTCATCGGCGACCTTCTGCTGCCACGACAAGCCCACCGCCGCCGCGCACAGCACCAACACCAACCCCGAAGCGAACACCACACGCCTGCGCTGGGGCTGCATACTCCACACCACCGCCGCACCCGCCAACGCCACCACCGCATACCCCAGCGGAAACATCACCGGGGCAAGCGTGTCCACCACCACCCCCCACTCAAGGCGCAGGAACCCGACCACCGTGCCGGTCACCGCCGCCACGCCCACCACCACAGGCAGCTCTTCCGGACGCGACGCACCCTGCCGCCGCATCCACCACCGGAACCAGAACAGAGCCCCCGCGGCCAGAGCGAAACCCACCAGCGCCGACAGCAGCATCCCCCCGTCCCCACCGTGCTCGACCTCGATCCTGACCAGCGCCACCGAGACCGTCACCACCACACCCAGCACCGGGGTGAGCACAGCGACCCACACCAAGCCCACCAGCCACGGTGTGGGTCCGGGAACCTTCGCCGTGGTGACCGCCTCCGTGCGCTCACGGGGTTCAGGGGATTCGGGGGTGCTGCTCAACAGTGCTGCTCCTCTGCACGGACGTGTTCACTCCCCCGTGCGATGGCCCGCACCCGCCCGGGGTTCGCCCGAATATTCCCCACACCCCCACCCGACGCACCCGACACATCTGGCACAGCCGGGCTCAACCGATCAGCACACCTGGATTGAGCACCCCCGCCGGGTCCAGGCCCCGTTTGGCCGCACCCAACGCCGAAGCGAACACGTCCGGGCGCTGCCGGTCATACCACCGACGATGATCACGCCCCACCGCGTGGTGGTGGGTGATCGTGCCCCCGTGCGCGGCCAACGCCTCCGACACCCGCACCTTCATCTCGTCCCACTGCGCCACCATCGACCCCCACCGGCCCTCGGCGTAAATCCCGAAGTACGGCGCCACACCATCGGGATACACGTGCGTGAACCGGCACGTGACCACACCACGGCCCCCACACACCTCGTCGACCGCCTTCCGGGCCGCGCCCATCACCGCCGCGTGCAACCCCTCGAACCGGTCCCACGTACAGGCCGTCTCGAACGTCTCGGCAATCACCGACCGCTGCGCCAGGGCATCGCGCTGATACGGCATGCGCAGGAACGCCGACCGCCACTGGCCCGCATCCCCGCCGGCCCCCCGGCCCGACCCCGCTCCTTCGTCACAGGTGTCACTGTGGCGCACCCGCCCCGACACCTCACCACCGTGATCGCCGCACAGCTCCACCACCCGCTCCATCACCGCATGCTGGGGGTGGTCGGCCGACTCCAACCCCACCACCAGCAACCCACCGCCCACATCGGCCCCAGCGTTGATCAGCGCCTCGGCGGCATCCAACAACCGGCAATTGGCCGGCTCGATCCCCGACCGCGCCAGGGCCCGCACCGCCGCCACCCCCGCCGAGAACTCCGCAAAACGCACCGAGACCTGCGAACGCCACCGCGGCCGCGCACGCAACCGCATCCACGCCTGCGTGATCACCCCCAACGCACCCTCCGAACCCAAGAACAAGGCGTCCGGGGACGGACCAGCACCCGAGGCGGGCACCCGCAGCGACTCGCTCACCCCCACCGGGGTCACCACCCGCATGGCCTGGGTCATGTCGTCGATACGGGTGTCGCCGGTGGCGAAGTGGCCCCCGGCCCGCGTGGCCAACCATCCACCCAACGTCGAGAACTCAAAGGACTGCGGAAAATGGCGCAGAGTCAACCCGTGCGGGCGTAGCTGCTCCTCCAGATCCGGGCCCAGGACCCCGGCCTGGATGAGCGCCGCCCCACCGGTACCGTCCACCTCCAGCACCCGCCGCATCCGCCCCAGATCCACACAGAGCACCCCCGCAAACCCCGAACCCACCCGAGGCTCGATGCCGCCCACCACCGAGCTGCCGCCCCCGTAGGCCACCACCGCCACGTTCGCGCCCGAACACCACTCCAACAGGTCCACGACCTCGGCCTCGCACGTGGGGTAGGCCACCAGATCCGGCGGGGTCCGCACATCACCCTGAAGGTTGCGCACCACGTCCCGGAAGGCCTTGCCGTGAGTATGGGCCGCCCGATCGGCCGCCACACCACTGCACAGGTGCGCCAACGCCTCCGGCGGGGCGATGCGCGGAGCCGACAATCCCAACTCCCCCGGGTCGGGCGCCCGGTGCACACCCAGATCCGCGCCCGGCAACAGCCCCGCCACGTTCTCCTCCAGCGCCCGGGCCTCGGCCCCGCGCACCGCACCCTCGTCGGTCCCCCAACCCCACCACGACCGCCGACCAGCCACGGGCCACCCCACTTCCCGGTATCCACCACCAACTTGACTGGCCGGTAAGTTACCAACCAGTCAACCCCCGGGGCCAGACCCCCAACCCACACGAACCCACCTACAACGGTGCACCGAACCGCGCCACCAAGTGCCACACCCGCTTCAACGCCTGCGCCTCAAACCGCCCCGACCGCGCCGCCTCACCCAGAACCCGCGGCGTCAACCACCCACCCACCGCCAACGTCTCCCCCAACTCCACGAACTCCCGCCCCCGATAGGTGGGATGACGCCGCAACTCGCCCACCGACAACCGGAAACCCCCGTGCCACGACACCGCACACCCCAACCCACGCGCCACCTCCTCCACCTCGGTGCCACCAAAACTCGGATCCAACACCAACTCGGCCACGTCCGCGCCCCACCGCACCGGGCCGTGCACCTGCGCCTCCACATACTCGTCCAACACATCCCGGCCCCCACCACCGGCCGCCGCCGCACGCGCCAACTCCACCAACCCCATCCGCTCCCCCACCCCGAACGCCGAAGGCTCGAACGTGCTGTCCGGATAACAGAACGTGGACCGCCCCATCACCGCCTCCCCCAACCGGAAGAAACACGACCCGAACCTCGGCGCCGCACCCACCTGCGAACCCGCCCAGTCCAGCGCCCCATACACCGGCCGCGCACACCCCGGCACCCGGTCATAGGCCCCGCCGAACATGCGGCTCTCCCACCGCCACCGGTCCCCGCCCTCGAACGCGGTCAACCCGCCGTTACTGATCCCGGTCACAAACTGCGACCGGTATACCCCCTCAGCGGCCATGCGCTCCACCACGGTGCGCCCACCCACCAACCGGTCCGGGTGGAAGTTCAACGTCACCGACCACCCCGGAGCGAAACCCCCGCCCCAAGACCGCTCACGCACCCACGCCAACGCCTCCCGCACCGCCGCCTGCCCCACACCCCGGTCGCACCCGCCACCACAACCACGCATGGCACCGATCATGCACCCTCACCCGCACACACCCCCACCCCTTTCTTTCGCGCACCGCCCACCTCACCCCAACCACCCCCACCACACGCCCCGCACCCGTACCCTGCCCCCATGATCATCCGCGTCCTGTGCCGCAACTGCCTCGGACACGGCACCCAGCTCCAGGCACTGCCCTACACCCCACACAACCAACCACCCGCACACACCCTCGTCCCCCGACCCTGCCCTCACTGCCACGGCGACGGACACCACCACCTGACCGCCACCCACCACCCCGCCACCAGAAGGATTTAACCCACCCACCGGATACCGACATGTATACGTAACAGCCCAACACGCCCCACGAAACACCCCACCCGCAGCCTCCTAGGTGCACCCCCACACACACCCCACACCTAGGAGGCGGACATGGCCCGCACCCGCCCACGCACCCTGCCCACCACCCTCACCGCAGCCCTCGCCCTCACCCTGACCGCCACCGCCTGCGCCAACAGCGACCCCGCCGGAGTCGACGACGACACCGTCACCGTCGGCATGATCCACTCCCTCTCCGGCACCATGGCCATCAGCGAAGTCACCGTCCGCGACTCCGTCCAACTCGCCATCGACGAGATCAACGCCGACGGCGGCGTCCTCGGACGCCAGCTCGAACCCGTCATCGAAGACGGAGCCTCCGACGAAGCCACCTTCGCCGAACGCGCCCAAAAACTCCTGCAGTCCGACGACGCCGTCACCGTCTTCGGCGGCTGGACCTCCGCCGCCCGCAAAGCCATGCTCCCCGTCTTCGAACGCGACAACGGCCTGCTCTGGTACCCCGTCCAATACGAAGGCCTCGAAGCCAGCGACAACATCGTCTACACCGGCGCCACCACCAACCAGCAGATCATCCCCGCCCTGGACTACCTACGAGAACAAGGCCACACCAGCCTCTACCTGGTCGGCTCCGACTACGTCTTCCCCCGCACCGCCAACCAGATCATCACCGCCTACGCCGACCACCACGACATGGAGATCATCGACGAGGAATACACCCCACTCGGCCACACCGAATACGCCACCATCACCAACGACATCGCCCGCACCCAACCCGACGCCGTCTTCAACACCCTCAACGGCGACTCCAACGTCAGCTTCTTCCAACAACTCCAATCAGCCGGAGTCGACGCCGACACCACCCCCGTCCTCAGCGTCAGCCTCGCCGAAGAAGAAGTCGAAGGCATCGGCACCACCAACATCGCCGGCCACCTCACCGCCTGGAACTACTACCAAACCCTCGACACCGAACCCAACACCGGCTTCGTCGAAGCCTTCACCGACACCTACGGGCAAGACCGCGTCACCTCCGACCCCATGCAATCCGCCTACAACGGCGTCTACCTCTGGAAAGAAGCCGTCGAAGCCGCCGACAGCTTCGACGTCGACGACGTCCGCGCCGCCCTCGACGGCATCACCATCGACGCCCCCGAAGGCACCATCACCATCGACGGCGACACCCAACACGTCGTCAAAACCGCCCGCGTCGGCCAGGTCAACGACGAAGGACTCATCGACGAGATCTGGACCTCCCAAGACCCCATCACCCCCGACCCCTACCTGAACGAATACGACTGGGCCACCGACCTCACCGGCTAAACCACCGCGCCCGACACCACCCGCGCCCCGACACCGAAAGGAGCAGCGGTGGAAGCCGTCCTCAACCAACTCCCCGTCGGCCTGGCCATCGGCGCCGTCCTCCTCCTGGCCGCCCTCGGCCTCAACTTCACCTTCGGCCAAATGGGCGTCATCAACATGGCCCACGGCGAACTCATCATGATCGGCGCCTACACCGCCTACGTCCTGCACGCCTGGATCGGCCTCAACCCCGCCTACGCACTCCTGATCGCCCTACCCGTCGCCTTCACCATCACCGGAACCCTGGGCTGGCTCCTCGAACTCAGCGTCATCCGCCACTTCTACGGACGACCACTCGACACCCTCCTACTCACCTTCGGCATCGGCATGATCCTCCAACAAGCCGCCCGCGACACCTTCGGCGCACCCAACGTCGACGTCCCCACACCCCCCTGGCTCACCGGAGGCATCACCCTCTTCGGCGACATCCGCGTCCACTACTCCCGCCTATTCATCCTCGCCCTCGCCCTCACCTGCGTCATCGCCATCGCCTACTACCTGCACCGCTCCCGCCAAGGCCGACAGATGCGCGCCGTCATCCACAACCGCCAACTCGCCGCCGTCTCCGGCATCAACACCCGCAAAGTCGACGCCACCACCTTCTTCATCGGCTCCGGCCTGGCCGGCATCGCCGGCGTCGCCCTCACCCTCATCGGCCCCACCGGACCCACCCTCGGCACCAACTACATCGTCGACGCCTTCCTCGTCGTCGTCATCGGCGGCCTCGGACAACTCCGCGGCACCATCCTGGCCGCCTTCACCCTAGGAATCCTCAACGCCACCGTCGAAGCCTGGGCCGACGCCTCCCTGGCCAAACTCATCGTCTTCGCCGCCATCGTCGCCTTCCTCCAAGCCCGACCCCAAGGACTCTTCACCGTCAAGACCAGGGCACTCACATGACCCACACCACCGACACCACACCCACCCCACTCACCCGCCTACGCGGCCCCGCCACCTTCCTCGCCCTGCTCGCCGCCGCCCTCCTCATCCTCCCCCTCATCCTGGAACCCTTCCGCCTCAACCTCCTCGCCCAATACCTGTGCTACGCCATCGTCGCCCTCGGCATCGCCCTGGCCTGGGGCCGCGGCGGCATGCTCACCCTCGGCCACGGCGTCTACTTCGGCCTCGGCGCCTACGCCATAGCCATGCACCTCACCCTGGCCAACGCCGCCCAAGACCCCCTCAACACCAGCGGACTCCCCCAATTCATGGTCTGGTCCGGACTCACCGAACTCCCCTGGATCTGGCAACCCTTCACCAGCGCCACCATCGCCATCACCGCCGCCATCACCGTCCCCGGAGCCGTCGCCGCCCTCCTCGGCTGGTCCGTCTTCCGCCAACGCGTCCGCGGCGCCTACTTCGCCATCCTCAACCAAGCCCTCGCCGCCGCCTTCGTCATCCTCCTCATCGGCCAACAACACCTCACCGGCGGCACCAACGGACTCACCGACTTCCCCGTCTTCGCCGGACACTCCCTCTACACCCCCACCGCCCAAACCACCCTCTACATCCTCACCGTCCTCACCCTGGCCGCCACCTACCTCCTCTTCCGCCACATCACCCTCAGCCGCTACGGACAACTCCTCACCGCCATCCGCGACGGCGAAGACCGCGTCCGCTACCTCGGCTACAACCCCACCTGGGCCAAAACCCTCGCCTACGCCCTCTCCGCCATGGCCGCCGGCGCCGCAGGAGCCCTCTTCGTCCCCGTCATGGGCATCATCTCCCCCGCCCTCATCGGCGTCATCCCCTCCATCATGATGGTCCTCGCCGTCGCCATCGGAGGCCGCTACTCCCTCGCAGGAGCCGCCCTCGGCGCCCTCCTCATCAACGCCGCCCAAACCACCTTCTCCGAGAACTTCGCCGACGGCTGGACCTACCTCCAAGGCGCCCTCTTCATCATCGTCATCGCCCTCGCACCCCAAGGCCTGGCCGGACTCACCCGACAACTCACCGACACCCTCCACCACCGGCGCCACCAACACCGCACCCCCGCACCGCAGGAGACCACCGGGAGCACCCCATGACCCTGCTCGACATCCGCGACCTCACCGTCACCTTCGGCGACTTCACCGCCCTCGACCACATCAACCTCACCCTCAACGAAGGCGACCTACGCTTCCTCATCGGCCCCAACGGCGCCGGCAAAACCACCCTCATCGACGCCATCACCGGCCGCACCCCACCCACCTCCGGCACCCTCACCTTCAACAACACCCCCCTCAACGGCATGGCCGAACACCACATCGTCCGCACCGGCATCGGCCGCACCTTCCAAACCAGCGTCGTCTTCACCGACCTCACCGTCGCCGACAACGTCGACCTCGCCGCCTCCCACCACCTCCGCCCCTGGCAACTCCTACGCCGACGCCGCACCCTGCCCGACACCGTCACCCACATCCTCGACCGCGTCGGCCTGACCCCCCACACCCGCGCCAAAGCCGCCACCCTCTCCCACGGCCAACGCCAATGGCTCGAAATCGCCATGCTCCTCGCCCAACAACCCCGACTCCTCCTCCTCGACGAACCCGTCGCCGGCATGAACACCGACGAACGCACACGCACCGGCGACCTCCTCACCGAAATCGCCACCGACCACACCATCATCGTCATCGAACACGACATGGACTTCCTCCGCCGCTACGCCCGCGAAGTCACCGTCCTCCACGAAGGCCGCATCCTCACCCACGGCGACGTCCACACCGTCCAACAAGACCCCCGCGTCCAAGAGGTCTACCTCGGCCGCACCCCCCAGAAAGCCACCACATGACCACACCCCACCTACACATCCAAGGCCTCAACGCCGGCTACGGCCGCGCCCACGTCCTCTTCGACATCGACCTCACCATCAACCCCGGCACCATCGCCTGCATCATGGGCCGCAACGGCGTCGGCAAAACCACCCTGCTCAACACCATCGCCGGACTCATCACCCCCACCACCGGCACCATCACCCACAACGGCACCGACATCACCCACCACCCACCCCACAAACGCACCCGCCGCGGCATCGCCTACGCACCCCAAGGCCACGACACCTTCGCACCCCTCACCGTCGCCGAAAACCTCCACCTCACCCACCAAGCCACCGGCCGCAGCGCAACCCACCCCATCGACACCGCCCTCACCCGCTTCCCCCGACTCCACCCCCTCCTGCACCGCAAAGCCGGACACCTCTCCGGCGGACAAGCCCAACAACTCGCCATCGCCCGCGCCCTGGTCACCAACCCCGACCTGCTCATCCTCGACGAACCCACCGAAGGCATCCAGCCCAACATCGTCGCCGAAATCGAAACCGCCATCACCGACACCGCCGCCCAAGGCACCACCATCCTGCTCGTCGAGCAGTACCTGGACGTAGCCCTACGCCTGGCCGACACCGTCACCGTCATCGACGCCGGCCGCATCATCCACACCGGCCCCCGCACCGACCTCACCCACGACAGCGCCCACGCCCTCATGGCCATCTGAGCCCACACACAAGAAAGGGGCCCGCCCCACCGGACGAACCCCACACCCCAAACACACAGACGCTCACGGCAACCGCAACCACCCCGTCAACACCCGCAAACCCCCACCCGACTCCAACCGCTCCACAGCCGCACGCTCCAACCGCGTCCGCCTCGGCGCCCGAGCCACATCCACCGACGGCATCCCGAACACGAACCGGAACACATCCGATTCTCCCGGCGACCCCTCACCCACCAACTCAAACCGGCGCTGGAACCGCACAATGTTGGACCCCTCCCCCAACACCTCGCCCCACCACGGATCCAACAACCACGACGTACACGTAGCCACCACCGGATCGATCCCCAAATGATCCCGCGCGAACCCCCGGGCCCGACCCAACGCACCATCCACCGCCACCGGATCCAGCCCACCCGACGGGATGTGCAACCGCAGCACCGGATCACCCACACCCATCCCCGGGCCCAACCCCGCGGCCTCCTCCTCCGAAAACCACCGCACCGGCCCCTGATCCACCAACACCGCCGGCTCCAGCTGCAAACCCCCCACCCAGAACAACCGGCCCCGCAACTGCGCCGCCACCCACGCCGCCGTCTCCACACTCAACCGGCCGAACAACCACCGCGACCGCGCCACCTGCACACCCACGTCAGCCAGCGTCGCCACCGTCACCGAACGATCGATCCCCCACCGCCCATGCCGCGCCAACTGCTCAGGCACCATCGCGGCGAACGCCCACAACGACGCCACCCGCACCCGCGGATCCTCAGCCTCCACCAACGTCGGCCACGGTCTGAACACCCCCACCGGCAGATCAACATCAGCCCACAACCGCCGGTACATACACCCCACCAGGTGCCACAACTCCTCCGGCCACTCCCCACCAGGCCCCCCAGAACCCGGCCACAAAGCCTCCACCTCAGCCCGGTCCCGATCAGCCAGCGCGAACATGTCCAACACCTCAGCCGCCGCCGCCCCCGACGGCACCTTCAACCCCACACCCGGCTCAGGCAACTCCTCAGCAGCCGCCAACCACGACCGCACACCCTCGTCCAACCCGAACCGTTCCACTACACGAGCGCTATCCATCCGCACATCATGGCCCAACCCCCAACACACACGCCAGGTGAGACCTGATCCACACGTGGGCATAGTCTTGGCTTAACCCACCAAACAACACACGCGCACACCGAAGAGGAACCCCACCGATGTCCGACCCAGCGCAACTCCTGCGCGACTGGATCGCCACCTACAACACCCCCACCACGTCGGTGGCACACCTCCTCTGCGACCGCCACGACCCCAGCACCGTCGCCACCACCGAAATCGGCCCCACCCTCGAGCCCACCACCCTCACCTTCGGCCAACTCCGCGAAAGCTCCCAAACCCTCGCCGCCGGACTCGCCACCCAAGGCATCACCCAAGGCGACCGCATCGCCACCCTCATCCCCAAAGGCGTCGACCTCACCGTCACCGCCCTGGCCACCTGGCGCCTGGGAGCCGTCCTCGTCCCCCTCCTCTCCTCCTTCGCACCCTCAGCCATCACCCAACGCCTCACCGACTCCGGCGCCAAGATGGTCATCTGCGAAGACGAATACCGCACCAAACTCGACCCCGGCCCCCACCTCACCACCCCACCCACCTGGCACATCGCCACCACAGGCACCCAACCCCTACGCGAAGGCGACCACACCCTCACCAGCCTCAGCCAACACCCCCCACACACCACCCCCGCAGCAGTCGGCGGCCACAACGACATCGCCACCGTCTACGTCTCCAACCTCATCGGCCCACCCCGCGGCGTCCGCGTCCCCGCCCGCGCCCTGTCGGCCATGCACGCCTACCACCACTTCGGCCTCGGCGTAGAAGACGACGACGTCTACTGGAACACAGCAGACCCCGGCTCCGCCTACGGCCTCTACCACGGCCTCATCTCACCCCTCCTGGCCGGACACAACTCCCTCGCCCTGCGTGCAGGCTTCTTCGACCCCGAACTCACCCTCGACGTCCTGGGCCTCCACCAAGTCACCAACTTCGCCTCCGACCCCACCACCTACCGCACCCTGCGCGCAGCCACCAAGACACTGCCGCCCGAAGTCATCGTCCAGCGCATGGCCAGCGCCGGCGAACCCCTCGCCCCCGACGTCATCGACTGGGCCACCGACCTCTTCGGCGTCCCCGTACGCGACCACTACGGCCAGACCGAACTCGGCTGGTGCGCCGGACTCCCCAACGGCGACCACGGCGACCCCACCGCCACCGCACCCCCCGGAGCCATCGGCCCGGCCCTACCCGGCTGGGACATCCAGGTCCTGGAAGCCATCACCGACGAACCCGCACCCCTGGGCGCCTACGGCCGCATCGCCATCGACCGCGACCACAGCCCCCTGGACTGGTTCGAGGGCTACCTCGGCTACGAGAACACCATCGACATCCGGTTCACCCCCGAGCGGACCTACCACCTCACCGGGGACACCGGCATCATGGACCGCCAAGGCAACCTGCACTTCTCCACCCGCGACGACGGCGCCATCATCACCCGCAGCTACCGCATCGGTCCCACCGAGGTCGAAGCCGTCCTCAACGACCACCCCGCGGTCGACGAGTGCGGCGTCTACGCCATCCCCGACGACATCGCCGGACACCTCGTCGGCGCCCGCGTGGTCCTGACCGAAGACCACACCGGCTCCCCCGAACTGGCCGAAGAACTCCGAGACTGGGTCCGCACCGGCTTCGCACCCCACGCCGAACCCCACTCCGTGGACTTCGTCGAGGAACTCCCCCGCACCGCCTCCGGAAAGATGCGCCGGACCCGCCTGCGCTGACCGAGCGCACCCGTCCACGCAGCCCGAGAGCCCCTGCCCCGGCCCTGGCGCGCTCCCCCCGGGACCACACAGATCCCACCCCCGAGCCGCACGGTCCTGGGCCGTTCACGGGGTGATGGACGCGGGAGGTCTCCTCCCAGCCACGTGGGCACCTACCTGCAAGCCCGTGGCTTCAGCCACGGGCAGTCGACTACTGTCCTCTGCGGCCGAGGCGCACCGTCGGGTCTGGCGTGGCCGGGCGGGGCCAGACGCGCATGATCGGACCGTCCGCCGCGGGTGGCGTGCGCCGACCGTTCGACCCCGGCCGCCCGCGGCGGGCGCGATCAGTCCAGGGTCTCGGTGGTGGCCGCGACCAGTTCGTCGATCCGGGCGGCCAGAGCCATGTCCTTTTCGGTGACCGCCCCCTCGGAGTGGGTGCTCAGGGTCAGGTGCACCGTGTTGTAGCGGATGTCGATGTCGGGATGATGGTCGGCCTGTTCGGCGGCCTGGGCGATCTCGTTGACCAGCGCCACGGCGGCCAGGAAGCCGGGCAGCCGTACGGTGCGGCGCACGTGGACCTGCTCGGGATCCCATTCCCAGTCGGTGAGCCGGGTCAGGCCGTCCTTGATCTGCTCTTCGTTGAGCTGAGGCATGCTCTCCCCCATCGGTGCCGGTTACGGGGCCAATCCGTGATTGGCCGGTTCCGGCCCGTACCTACCCCGCGGCCCGGGCGATTGATCCGAGTGGCACGGGAGGAATGGCACCTGTGTGGCGGGTGCGGCGTTAGCCGCTCCTTTGAGCAGTGGGTTTTAACTAAAAACTACGTCACCTTTACACCGTAGATTTATATATACCAACATCAGACCGCGGCGACCCCGCAGCAAACTGCCCCCGAACCCCGCGCTCTCGCCTTTCCGAGTCACTCCGGGTCTTGCCAAACCCCTCCCCAGGACGATTAGCTCTGTGGAACTCCGGCCCATCCCCCACAGGCGGCCCCCACTCACGCCCGCCACTCCCCCGGAAGCGAACCCATGCCCCATGCCAAGCGCCGGTCGCTACGCACCCGCATGATCACCCTGGTGCTCATCCCCAGCACCGCGCTACTCGCCCTCTGGGCGGTCTTCACCACCGTCCTGGCCACCGACATCCGCGACCTGCGCGGCACCGCCAACCTCACCGAAGAGGTCGGCAAGCCCGTCGTCGACGTCATCGACCACCTCCAACAGGAACGGCACGCCACCACCGCCGCCACCGATCAGCCCAACAGCAGCAACAACGAACGCCTCAGCCAGGCCCGCCAGGAGACCGACCAGGCCGTACAAGCCCTTGGTGGGTCCCTGAGCGAGTTCGACGGCGCCGCCCTACCCCAGCAGGCCCTGGACTTCCAGGTCGCCCTGAACGGCCTCGGACAGCACCGCCACGACGTGGCCACCCTGGACCACGAAGCGGACGTCATCGAGGAAGCGGCCCTGCCCTATGACCGACTCATCGAATCCGGCATCCGAGTGTGGGACTCCGCGGCCGAACGCGCCGACCCCGCACTCGTCCCCCATCTGCGCTCCCTGACCTCCCTGATGCGCGCACGCGAACTCCTCAACCAACAGGACACGATCCTGGCGCACGCCGTGGCCACCGACACCTTCACCCCCCAGGCCCACGCCCGGTTCGCCTCCGCCGCCGGAGCCCAACAGCACACCTGGTCCCGCGTGGACGCCGAACTCGGCGAGGAACGCGGCGAGGACTACGAGGAGCTGGCCGGCTCTTTCCAGCTGGAGAACGTCACCCTCCTCCAAGAGACCGTCATCGGCACACCCTCCAGCGGCACCGGCGCACGCGTGCCCGTCAACGCACAGACTTGGCTCGGCGCCGCCGAGGCCCTGGACGCGCGCATGCGCGAGGTCGAACAAGGGCGGATGGAACGCGTGGTCGAGCTGGGCCGCAGCCAGGCCACCGACCTGCTGCGCGGCGCGCTGGTGATCAGTGTCCCCGCGCTGTTGGCGGCCCTGGCCTCCACCCTGGTGGCGGTGGCCGGCTCGCAGCGGTTGGGGCGGCGGCTCCAGGAGTTGCGCACCGAAACCCTGCACTACGCGCGGGTGCGGCTGCCCGAGGTGACCGCCCGGCTGCGTGGGGGCGGCAGTGTGGAGGTGGACACCGAAGCTCCCCGGTTGGCGGTGGCCGAACGCGACGAACTCGGCCAGGTCGCCGAGGCCTTCAACGACGCCCAGCGGGCCGCGGTGACGGCCGCCGTGGAGGAGGCCCAGGTGCGGGCCGGGGTGCGCAACATGTTCCGCAATATCGGTCGCCGTACCCAGTCGCTGGTGCACCGGCAGTTGGCGCTGCTGGACCGGTTGGAGCGCGGTGAGACCGACCCCCAGGCGTTGGAGTCCCTGTACCGGATCGACCATTTCAGTACCCAGATGCGGCGCAACGCCGAGAACCTGATGCTGCTCAGCGGCGACCGGCCGGCCCGGCGCAGCGCGGCCACGGTCGGGTTGCACGAGTCCGTGCGGGCCGCGGCCAGTGAGATCGAGGACTACGCGCGGGTGCGGGTGCTGTCCCTGCCCCAGGTGGCGCTGCACGGTACGGCGGGCTCGGATCTGGTGCGGCTGGTCGCCGAGTTGTTGGAGAACGCCGCGTCCTTCTCCCCTCCGGGTATCGAGGTGACGGTGGGCGGCAGGTCGGTGGAGGGCGGTTGGTGCCTGGTGGAGGTGGAGGACCGGGGGTTGGGCATGACGTCGAGCCAGTTGGAGTCGGCCAACGCGCTGCTGGCCGATCCGCCCCGATTCGATCTGGCCCGGATGCGTGAGGACTCGCAGCTGGGGCTGTTCGTGGTCGCCACGATCGCGGGGCGCCACGGGTTCGAGGTGCGGCTGCGTGCCTCCCCTTTCCTGGGCACGCGTGCTTCCGTGCGGATCCCGGGGTCGGTCGTGGCGGAGCGGACCGGGGACACCGGTCCGCTGCTGCGGTCGGAGCTGGTGGGCAGCACGGGGCCGAACCCGGAGGTTCCGGAGCGGGCGCCGCGGGGACCACTCCCCTCCCCCGCAGCGGAGGGTGGGACCTACAAGGGGCTGCCGCGGCGTCGGCGCCGGAGTGGGGTCGGCGGCGGGGCCGAGCCTTCGGGCGGTTCGTCCTCGGGCCCGGGAGGGCCCTCGATGCCTGCCGATTCCTCTGGGGGTTCGGAGGACGCGCAGAACAGCAACCGGAACAGGGCCACCGGTGGGCAGCGTTCGCTGTCGGAGATCCGGTCGATGATGAGTGCCTTCCAGGCCGGGACGGAGCGCGGTCGCGCTGAGTCCGCCGACGCGGAGGGCGAGGAGGGTGTCCCCGAGCGGGGGGCGCACCACGACGAGAGTGCGGAAGGGTGATGTCGATGTCGGCGGGCGCTGCTGCGGAAGGCCGGGTCGCGGGGCAGGAGGCCGAGGGCGGGTCCCCGGCGCAGAGGTTGGACTGGTTGATGGGTGATCTGGTGGAGCGGGTGGCGGGGGCGCGGCACGCGTTGCTGTTGTCCGCGGACGGGTTGCTGTTGTCGTCCTCGCCCGGGGTGGGGCGTGACGAGGGTGAGCGGTTGGCGGCGATCGCGTCGGGGTTCGCGAGTCTGGCGCGGGGGGCGCGGTCGCAGCTGGGTGCGAGTGAGGTGCGTCAGACGGTGGTGGAGATGGACCGTGTGTTCTTCTTCGTGTTGCCCGCGGGCCAGGGTGCGCAGTTGGCGTTGGTGGCTGAGTCGTCCTGTGACATGGGGCAGGCGGCTTTCGAGGTGAACCGGTTGGTGCGTCAGGTGGGACCGTACTTGTCGGCGCTGCCGCGGGCCGGGGGTGGTGGTTCGTGAGCGCGTTGCCGCCGGAGCAGGGGTGGTCCGCGGAGTCGAGTCTGATTCGGCCGTATTCGTTGACGGGGGGTCGTACGCGGCCTTCGCGGTCGGATTTCTCGATGACCTCGCAGGTGGTGGCGGTGCCTTCGGTGGAGCCGTCGGAGATGGACGCGGAGTTGGAGTTGATCTTGTCGGTGTGCGTGCGGCCGGTGTCGGTGGCGGAGGTGGCGTCGCGGTCGGGTTTTCCGTTGGGGGTGTTACGGGTTCTGTTGGCCGATCTGTTGGATCAGGGGCGTGTGATGGTGCATACCTCGGATTGGGAGCGGCAACGGCCGGATGCGCAGACGCTGCGTACTGTGCTGGACCGTATTCGGGAGCTGTGAAGTGGTGGAGATGGGAGGTTCGGTGGCCTCGAGCGCGGGGAGTGCGGTCCCGGACACGTTGAAGATCGTGGTCGCTGGGGGTTTCGGGGCTGGTAAGACCACGCTGGTGTCGGCGTTGAGCGAGGTGGAGGCCTTGCACACCGAGGAGGTGATGACGTCGGAGAGTGTGGGTGTGGATGACCTGGAGGGGGTGGAGTCCAAGGCGACCACGACGGTGGCGTTGGATTTCGGCCGGGTGACGTTGGACGAGCACACGGTGGTGTATCTGTTCGGGACGCCGGGGCAGCGGCGGTTCTCGTTCATGTGGGAGGAGTTGGCGCAGGGGGCTCTGGGCGCGGTGGTGTTGGCTGACACGCGCCGGTTGGCGGATTCCTTCGACGCTATCGATTTCTTCGAGTCGCGCCGGGTGCCGTTCGTGGTGGCGGTGAACTGTTTCGACGGTCAGCGCACGCATCGGGCGGAGGACGTGCGGGTGGCGTTGGACGTGGCCGAGGGGGTGCCGCTGTTGCTGTGTGATGCGCGGGAGCGGGAGTCGGTCAAGGAGGTCGTGGTGGAGTTGGTGTCTTTGGTGCTGCGGTTGGAGCTGTCGGGTGCGTAGGTGAGCGGCTTCAGGGGTCCAGGTCGGGTTTATGTATCCGATCCTTCGACTTCTTGTTGAGGGTTTTGTTGTCTCGCCCCGGAGGCACTGCCAAGAAGTCTCAAATGTACGTTTTTACTACGGGTGTCGTGCGCGGCGCAGGTAGCTGAGGTGGTCGGCGACCGGGCCGAGGGTGAGCATGCCGGTCTGGGCTCCGGCCAGTTCCTGGGCGGCGTGGGTGAGCGCGCGCTCGGCGCGGCGCATCACCGTGTGGTCGCCCAGGACCAGGGCAGCGCGGGCGGTGAGGCACCATCGGGTTTCCATGAGCAGGTCGCGGGGTGGATCGGGGGTGTGGGCCAGGGCGGCGGCCGCCTCCGAGCGCCGGTTCTGGGCGAGCAGGACGAGGGGGCGGACCCAGGGTTCGTGGGGCCCGTAGTCGACGCCCGGAGCAGCGGGGGCAGGTTGGCGGTGGTACAGGCGCAAGCACAGCAGGGCCAGGGGTTCGATCCCGTGTTCGAGTCCCGGCATGCCCGCCCCGTGCAGTCGGGCGGTGGCCTCGCGGTAGCCGTTCTCGGCCTCGTGCAGCGGGGTGTGGGAGGCCGCAGCGGTGCGCAGCGCCCCGTAAAGGCCGGTGAACACCTCCACGAGCGGGCGTTCGTGGCGGGTGGCCAACCGGTCGGCGCTTCGGGCATGGTGGTCGGCGGCGGGCCAGTCGGCCAGGGCTGAGCGGGACTGCAACCCGATGAGGTGTCCCAGGATCTGGAAGTTGACCAGGTCGTGTCGGGTGGCCAGGGTGAGCAGTTCGGTGGCCACGGCGTCGCGCTCGGGTGCCAGTCCGGTGCGGTGGAAGGTCTGCATGTAGCGGGCGTTGAGGGCGAAGGCGAGCAGGACGGGGTCACCCAACTGGCGGGCGAGGTGTTCGGCTTCGGTGGCGGCGTGGGTAGCGCGGGGGTCCTGTGTGCCGCGGGATTCCAGGGCGATCGTGGCCAGGAGGCGGGTGCGGGCCGCTTCGCTGCCCCTGGCGGGTAGGGCGGCCAGGACGCGTTCGGAGGCGGCGACCACGCGTTCGGACTGTTCGGGGTCGTCCACGCGGGTCCAGTTGGCGGGCACGTCGTAGGCGCCGATGACGCGGGCGGTCAGGTGGGGGTCGTTGAGTTCTTCGGCGGCGGTGATCGCGGCCAGGCGTTGGGCTCTGGCGGTTTGGAGGCCCTCTCCCCCAGTGACGGCGAGGTCGCGCAGGAGGCCGACGGTGGAGTGGAGCCGGGCGTGGGCGCCGGGCGTGACGGTGCGTTGGTAGGCGTCGGCTGCCCGTGCCCAGAGCTGTTCGGGGCCGGGGGCGGTGTCCGGTGTGCGGGTCTCGGGTGGGGCGGGGGTGAGGTGGTCGGCCTGGTGGAGGATGTCGTCCTCCAGGCGGCGCAGAGCGGGACCGGGGTCCACGCCGAGTTGGTCGATGAGCAGGGTGCGGGCCCGGCGTAGGACGGCGAGGGCTTCGCCTTGGCGGCTGGTGCGGTACAGGGCCAGGGCGAGTAGGCGCCAGGCGTCCTCGCGCCAGGGGTGTTCGGCTACGTGTGCGTCCAGGTCGGGGATGGCTTGGGCGGCCTGTCCCAGGTCCAGGCGGGTCTGGGCGAGGTGTTCTAGAGCGTGCAGGCGCAGTTCGCTCAGGCGGGCGCGTTCGGTACGGGCCCAGGGGGCGTCGGCGAAGTCGGCATAGGCGGGGCCGCGCCAGGAGTCCAGGGCCTGGTGGAGTCGGGTGCGGGCGTCCTGGGGAGGCAGGGTGCGGGCTTGGGTGAGGCGCTGTTCGAAGCGCCAGGCGTCGACGGAGTCGGGTGCGGCGTGCAGCGCGTAGCCGGGTCCTTGGGTGGTGAGCACGTGGGCGGGGGTGCGGGGTGGGCGGTCGGGTTCCAGGGCTCGTCGTAGGGCGGCGACGAAGGTGCGCACGGCGTTGGTGGCGCCGGCGGGTGGGGCGCCTTGCCAGAGGTCGTCGATGAGGAGTTCGAGGGGGACGACGCGGCGGCGGGCGAGGATGAGGCAGGCCAGGACGGCGCGGTGGCGGGGTCCTTTGAGGGCCAGGGGTGTTCCGTTCCGGTCCCAGGCCGTGACGGGGCCGAGTACCCCGAATTCCACCCGCATCGGAGCCCCCTGTATCCGTGTCGTCCCGGCGGTGTGATGGTCCGCTGGGGATCCCCCGTGTGTGGTCCGGCCATGGCCGCGGGCGGGGATCCCAGGTCACCGTACAGCGCGGGCCGTGTGCTCATCGGTTGCTCATTCGGGCGCGCCAGGCTGGGGGTCTTCCCAGCGAGAGAAGGAGTGAAGGTGTCATGGCGCCGGTGATCGAGGGTTTCGCGTACGAGCGGGTGCGTGTGGGCCGGGACGTGTCGTTGAACGTGGCGGTCGGGGGGTCGGGGCCGCCGGTCGTGCTGTTGCACGGGTTCCCGCAGACGCACCTGATGTGGCGGCACGTGGCCACCGACTTGGCGATGGACCACACGGTGCTCTGTCCGGACCTGCGCGGGTACGGGGCCAGTGACAAACCGGCGGAGTCCGGGCCCGAGGTGTACTCCAAGAGGACCATGGGCGCGGACGTGGTGGAGTTGGCCCGGGCTCTGGGGCATGAGCGTTTCGCGTTGGCCGGGCACGACCGCGGTGCGCTGGTGGCGATCCGGACCGGGCTGGATCACCCTGGGGCCGTGACACATCTGGCCAGTCTGGACGTTCTGCCGACCCCGGACATGTGGGAGGCGATGCGGGGGGTGGGTGCCGCCGTGGGTTTCCACCTGTACCTGATGGCGCAGGCCCCGGGGTTGCCCGAGCAGATGATCGGGGCCAGCGCGGACGCGTTCTTCGGACACTTCCTGGACGTTTGGGCCAGTGCCCCGGGGGCCATCCCCGCACCGGTGCGCCAGGCCTATCTGGACGCCTGTCGTGGGGCGGTGCCCTCGATCGTGGCCGACTACCGGGCCTCGGCCGGGATCGACCTCGAACACGATGAGGCCGACCGTGCCGCCGGTCGGCGCCTGTCGATGCCGGTGACGGTGCTGCAGCAGGACTGGGGTGCGGCGCTGGGCTTCGACGCGGCCGCGCTGTGGGAGGGGTGGGCGGTGGACCTGCGCCATTCCACGGTCTCCAGCGGGCACTTCATGGCCGAGGAGGACCCGACGGGTGTGGTCAAGGAGCTGCGGGCGCTGTTGGCCCGCTGACCTGTCCGGGGGTTGGGGTCCGGTCCTCGCTGCCCTGGCCCCCGGTGGAGGTTCAGTCGTGGTCGCGGCGGGTGCCGCGCCGGTCCACGGGGACGATCATCGGGGTGTGGGTCTCGGGGTCGCCGATGATGCGCACCGGCAGGCCGAAGACCTTCTCGACGAGGTCGGCGGTGACCACGGTGGCCGGTTCGCCCTCGGCGACGATGGCGCCGTCCTGCATGACGATCAGGTGGGTGGCGTAGCGGCAGGCGTGGTTGAGGTCGTGCAGGACCGCCACGAGGGTGTGGCCGCGTTCGGCGTGCAGGTCGGCGCACAGGTCGAGCATGTCCATCTGGTGGGCGATGTCGAGGTAGGTGGTGGGTTCGTCCAGCAGCAGCAAGGGTGTCTGCTGGGCCAGGACCATGGCCAGCCACACGCGCTGGCGCTGGCCGCCGGAGAGTTCGTCTACGGAGCGGTCGGCCAGGGCTGTGACGCCGGTGGACTCCATGGCTTCGGCCACCACCGCCTCGTCGTGGGTGGACCACTGGCGCAGGAAGCTTTGGTGGGGGAAGCGGCCGCGGGCGACCAGGTCGGCCACGCCGATGCCGTCGGGGGCGATGGAGGACTGCGGGAGCAGGCCCAGGCGGCGGGCGACCTCCTTGGCCGGGTAGGAGCTGATGACCTGGCCGTCGAGCAGGACGTTGCCCTGGGCGGGTTTGAGGGTGCGTGACAGGGCGCGCAGCAGGGTGGACTTGCCGCAGGCGTTGGGGCCGACGATCACCGTGAAGGAGTTGTCGGGGATGTGCACGGCCAGCTCTCGGGAGATGACGCGCTGGTCGTAGGCCAGGGTGAGGTCCTGGCCGTTGAGGCGGGTGCTGGCGTCGTCGGTCATGCGCTCTCTTTCGGGTGTGGCTCGGCCAAGGGCGGGTGTGGCTGGGTTAGGAGCGGCCGCCGCGCCACTCTGAGTAGAGCAGCCAGATGAGGTAGCTGCCACCGATGACGGCGGTGACGACTCCGACGGGCAGCTGGGTGGGTGCGAGGATGCGCATGGCGACCAGGTCGGCCAGTACGAGCAGGGTGGCGCCCATGAGAGCGGCGCCGACCAGGGTGGTGCCGCCGGTGCGCGTCAGGCGGCGGGCGAGTTGGGGCGCGGCCAGGGCCACGAAGCCGATGGGTCCGGCCACGGCGATCGCGGCGCCGGTCAGGGCGCTGGCGGCGGCCATGGCGATGATCTGGGTGGAGGTGGTGGACACGCCCAGGCCGCGTGCGGTGTCGTCGCCCAGTTCCATGAAGCGCAGGCGTTGGCCCACGGCCAGGATGATGGGGACCAGGACGGCCACGCCGATCCACACGGCGGCGGTCTCGCCCCAGCCGCGGCCGTTGAGGCTGCCGATCATCCAGATCTGGGCGCCCAGGGCGTCGGTGAGTTCGGCGCGGGTCATGAGGTAGTCGCGTACCGCGGCGAGCATGGCGCTGACGCCGATACCGACCAGGACGAGCCGGTAGCCCTGGACGCCGTTCTTCATGGCCAGCAGGTAGACGACGGCGGCGGTGATGAGCCCGCCCGCGATGGCGCCGAGGGAGATCACGAGGCGGCCGGCGCCCAGGATGAGGATGGCGGCCACGGCGCCTGTGGCGGCTCCGGAGGTGAAGCCGATGATGTCGGGGCTGCCCAGGGCGTTGCGCGACAGGCTCTGGAAGACCGCGCCGGCGATGCCCAGTGCGGCTCCCACGCCGATGGCGGTCAGGGCGCGGGGCAGGCGTACGTCCTGGACGAAGAACACGTCGAGGTGTTCGCCGAAGCCGAGGAGGGCGGCGGGCACGGCGGAGAGTGGGACTTCGTAGTCGCCGACCGAGACCGAGACCACCAGGGTGGCGAAGGTGACGGCTGCCAGGGTCAGGCAGACCACGAGTGTGCGCGGGCGGACCAGGAAGGACAGCCGCTCGGCCGGGGAGCGCCACACGCGGGAGCCGCTCGGTGTGATGCGGCCGCGCTCGGTGGTACGGCGCTTGCGTGCCAGGGTGTCGCTCACAGCTGGGCCATCTTTCTGCTGCGGACCAGGGCGATGAACAGGGGTGCCCCGATGAGTGCGGTGATGATGCCGACCTCCAGTTCGGAACTGGGCAGGACGACGCGTCCGGCGGTGTCGGCCGCGGTGAGGAGGATGGCGCCCAGGATGGCCGCGTAGGGCAGGAGCCAGCGCTGGTCGGGGCCGGTGATCACGCGTGCGACGTGGGGGATGATCAGGCCGACGAACCAGATGGGGCCGGCCGCGGCGGTGGCCGCGCCGCACAGCAGGATGACGCCGACGGCGGTTCCGGCGCGGATGAGGGGGATACGGGCGCCGAGGGTGGCGGCCAGGTCGTCGCCCAGGGCCATGGCGTTGAGTGAGGGGCCCAGGGCCAGGGTGACGAGGATCCCCACGACGAGGAAGGGGGCGACCTGCCAGAAGATGTCGAGGTCGCGGCCGGTCAGGGAGCCGACCTGCCAGAAGCGGATGCGGTCGAAGACGAAGTCGTTGAAGACGATGACTCCGTAGATGAGGCCTTGGAGGACGGCGGCCAGGGCGGTTCCGGCCAGGGCCAGGCGTACGGGGGTGGCGCTGGCGCGGCCTCGTGAGCCCAGGGCGTAGACGGCCACGGCGGCGAAGGCGGCGCCGATGAAGGCGGGCCAGACGAGGTTGGTGCCGCTGGCGCCGAGGACGAAGGCGGCGATGACGACGGCCGCGGCGGCGCCGGAGTTGATGCCCAGGATGCCGGGTTCGGCGAGGGGGTTGCGGGTCAGGGCCTGCATGAGGGCTCCGGCCAGGCCGAGGGCGGCGCCGACGAAGATGCCGATGATGGTGCGGGGCACGCGCAGGGTGAGGATGACGTCGTGGTCGTAGGAGCCGTTGTAGTCGGTCAGGGCGGCCCAGACGTCGGCGACGGGGATGGGTTTGGCGCCGACGGTGACGCTGAGGAGTGCGCAGACGACGAGGCCGCCCAGGGCGATGATCAGGCCGGTGGGGCGGATGACGCGTCTGGTGAGGGTGGGGCGCGTTGGTGTGGGCGCGCGCAGGGCCACGGCTTCCCCGTTCGTCTGTCTGGGTGACTGGGTGCTGGGATGGGTTAGGTGAGGCTCGCCTACAGTGAGGCCGACGAGGCATCGTAGGGCATCGACGGACTTCCACCGAACCGCACACTGGACAGGTTAGCCTTACCTATATCCTGTTCGCACGGAAGGGTCCCACAGATGTCCGATCTCGCGCACCGTTTGCGCCTGCTGAGCCTGCCCGCCCTGGTCGGGGTGCTCGCCCTGGCCGGTTGCGGTACCGACACCGCCTCCGACGACGTCGGCGGGGACGGACCGACCCGCACCGTGGAGGCGGTCAACGGGGAGGTGGAGATCCCCGACTCCCCCGAGCGGATCGCCGTGCTGTGGCGGCCCTCCCTGGCCGCGGTCACCGAGCTGGGCCATGACGTGGTCGGCACCATGGGTACCCCGGGCGCGGACGACCACGAGCTGGCCCCCTTCCTACCCGAGGGCGTCGACGGATCCGACCTGGACCTGGTCACCAACTCCCCCGTTGAGGACGACGTCAATATCGAGGAGCTGGCTACGACCGAGCCCGACCTCATCATCGGGGTCAGCACCGAGATGGGTACGCAGGCCGAGATGCTCGACAACCTGGAGGCGATCGCCCCCACCGTCCTGCTGGAGTGGGAGGGCACCGGGGCCTGGCGCGGCCACCTGGAGGAGGTCGGCGAGATCTTGGATGCCCGGGCCGAGGCCGAGGAGGCCGTGGCCGCCTACGACGAGGCGATCGAGGAGGCCCGGTCTGAACTGGCCGAGGCCGGTGTCGACCCCGCCTCGACCGAGCTGTCGTTGGTGCGGCTGCAGGACGAGACCGAGATCCGGTTGGAGACCCCCGAGTCCTTCCCCGGCCAGATCGTCGAGGACCTGGGCTTCGAGCGCCCCGACACCCAGTTGGAAGGTGAGGACGACACCGACTTCATCCCGCACAGCTACGAGAACCTGGAGCAGGCCGACGGGGACGCGGTCTTCGTCCTGGCCGGTTCGGGCTACCCCGACGCCCCCGACACCTTCTCCGAGGGCGTGTGGGCCAACCTGGACGCCGTCCAGGACGAGGAGCTGTACCGGGTGGACTACGACTTCTGGGGCTCGGCCAACTACCACGGCGCCCACCGCATCATCGAGGACGTCACCGCCGCGCTGACCGGCCAGACCGACCCGGCGGTGTAGAGCGGGCCGTGCCATCCCTTGCGCTGTGTGGGCGCACCTGCGCCCACACAGCTCTGTGCCTTTAGTCCGTTAGTCCGTCACCGGAAACTCCATCTCCCGCAGCGGCACCTGCGACCAGTCGATGTCCGAGCCGAAGTAGAAGTCCATAAGGGGCGGCATCTTGTATCCGGTCTGCTGTCTGGCCACTTCGACCCGGTACTGGGGATCGTGCACCAGCGTGTACAGGTTGCGGTCGGTGACCTCAGTGCTGGTGTAGATCCGCAGCGCCTCGGAGTCCTCCGTGCGCAGGATGAGCTCTTCGCGCCAGTCACCGAAGACGTCGGCCACCAGTGAGGGGTCGCCGCCTTCGTTGTTGGTCAGCGTGCCCTCGGCTTCCAGGAGGGTGCCGTTCTGCCAGTCCTCGATGGCGGGGGTCTCGGTGCCCGCACCTTCGAGCAGCTGGGTGGTCATGTCCGCGGCCCAGCGGATGCTCATGTTCGTGCCGGGAGTGTCCTCGCCGAGATACTCGCCTTCGACGGTGAACAGACCTGTCGGATCGGGTCCCTCTTCACTGATCGACGTCCAGGCGTGGTAACCGGGGGTATCGGGGTCGATGTCGCCGACCATGCCGCGCTCGGGGTCCTCGGGGGTGTAGCCGCCCCAGAGGGTTTCGCCGGTCTCGGCGTCGCGCATCACATAGGCGTACGGAGCGAACGGGCCGTCCTCGTGAATCGTGAAGATTTCCTTGCCTTCGCGATTCGGGTCGAAGTACCCGACGAACAAGGCATCACCGTGGCCGAGCTTCATCTCTTCGCCAGGGATGTCACTGTCCTCATGACCGATTCCGGTGGAGGAGTAGAGCAGGCTTCCGTCATGGTCCAGGGTGGCTCCGCCGTAGACGATCTCCTGCTTGCCGTCGCCGTCGACGTCGGCCACGCTCAGCTGGTGGAACCCCTGGCCGGCGAATTCACCGAAGTCCGGGTCGTTCCCCTGGCCCTGGTGGGGCCGAGCATTGAAGGGGTTCTCCATCGGCACGTGTCCGCTGTCAACGGTCCACCGCTCCTGGATGCTCTCACCGTCGAAGTCATAGGTGGCGACCACAGAGCGTGTGTACTGCCCACGGCTGAACACCGCCGACGGCGCCTGGCCGTCGAGGTAGGCCACCCCGGCCAGGAACCGGTCCACACGGTTGCCGGGCTCGATACGCTCCAAGGCGTAGTCGCCCCAGAGCAGGCCGTCGTCTCCGCGTTCTGGCTCATAGTGGACCGTGTCCAGCTCGGCGCCGGTCTCACCGTCGAACACCGTGAGGTACTCCGGGCCGTCGATGATGAATCCCTCGAACTCCCGCAGCTGCGCGTTGTTCTCATCGCGCTCTAGCGCGTACTCGTCGAAGAAGAGGTCGGCGAGCTCCTCGGCATCCTCCCGGGAGAGCGGGTAGTCATGCTGAGGCTCCTCACCGAAGGCCTCTTCGAGAGTCTCGGGCCAGTTGCCGTCCTCCACCTCGGGGTGCTCGTGCCAGGTTTCGAACATCTCGACGACGTGCTCGTAGTAGTCCTCGGCACTCAGCCGGTAGTCGTCCTCGTGGCTGTAGCCGACCTCGAGGTCCTCCTCCGGCATGGTGATGAGCTCCTCCTTCCCCGGCTCACCGTCCTCGTAGGAGGTGCTCGTGGTCCCCGGCGCCGTCTTCATCATGATCTCGGCGCGTCCGTCACCGTCGAAGTCGTAGACCAGGAATTGGGTGTAGTGGTTCCCCGCGCGGATGTTCACGCCGAGGTCGATCCGGTTGAGCAGCTCGCCGTCGAGCGTGTAGGTGTCGATGATCGTGCTCCCCGTGTAACCCACGTGGGAGTTGTCCTTGGAGTTGGTGGGATCCCACTTGACGACGAACTCGTACTGACCGTCACCGGTCACGTCGCCCACACTCACATCATGCGCCGTGTACTCGTAGTCCTCCCCGGCCGGCGTGGTGCCGCCCTCAGGCTTGTCCAGCGGGAGGTCGTAGTGGCCGTCCCCCCAGGGACTCGCCTGGCCCTCCGGTCCGTCACCCTTGACGGGGACCACCGTGTACTCGGACTCTCCCGAGCTGTCTTCATCGACATAGTTGGTGCTGTCCTCGACGGTAGCGATGTGCTCACCGTCACGATGAACCTCGAAGCCGGGCCCTTCGAGCCCGGCATCCGCATGGCCCTCTGCCTCGTCCCCGAGCAGCCGCCAGCTGAGGAAGACGCCCTCGTCCGTGTCAACAGCGACGAGCCCACGGTCAAGGTTCTCTAGCTGAACCGCAGGCGCCGCGTCCGCGGCGGGGTCGCCTCCGTTCTGCGCAGCAGGGCCGCCACCGCCTGCTCCGCAAGCGACGAGGGTTATGGCAGACACTCCGGCAACGGCCACGGGGCCGAACGGGAGACTCTGGATCGGACCGACATGATGAGCCCTTCTAGTGGTCGCGAGTGGTGAGCCCTACACATGGGCCGTGAACTGCCGCGTTCCAGCCGTCACCAATAAATCGATTTACAGACGCCGCAGGCTACCGTATGACCCGAGTCACACACCGTCAAGAGTGCGACGAGACTGAGCTGTTCCTGGCCGCCGTGCGTCGGCTCACCCGAGCTTCGGCGCCCCCGCGCCCGAGCCGTCTTTACAACAAGGGCGGGAGCGTGCCACCCTCCTACGTGAAACCGGTTTCACACAGGAGGATGACGCGATGGCCTCGGACGACCCAGCCACCGGTGTGACCATCCGCACCGTGGCACAACACGCGGGCGTCTCCCCCGCCACCGTCTCCCGCGTGCTCCGCGGCACCGCCAAGGTCTCCACCGCCACCGAGGAAAGGGTCCGCGCGGCCATCCTGGAACTGGGTTTTCGCCCCAGCCGGCTCGGCGTGGCCCTGGCCGAACGCAGGCACGCCGCCAACGGCATCGTCTTCCCCGACCTGTCCGGCCCCTATTTCGCCGAGGTCATCCTGGGCTACGAGGAGGTCGCCGCCGAACTGGGGCACTCCGTGCTGATCCTGTCCACCCGCGGGCGCACCGACCCCGAACGCGCGGTCCGCGACCTCGCCGACCGGGTCGACGGACTCCTGGTCTTCGGCCGCACCGTCGACGACCCGGCCCTGACCGACATCATGGCCTCGGGAGTCCCCGTGGTCCTCATGGCCCGCCCCGCCATCGAGGGCGCCGACAACGTCACCGCCGACAACGAAGACTCCGCCCGCGCCCTGGCCGAGCACCTGGTCGCACTCGGCAAGCACGACATCGCCTACCTGGGCTCACCCGAGGACTCCAGCGACACCGCCCAGCGCTGGTCGGCACTCGAACAGGTCCTGACCACCCGCGGTCTGCCCGTACGCGCACCCGTGCCCTGCGGATTCGGGGTCGCCGACGGCCGCACCAGGGCCAAAGAGGTCCTGGGCGGCGCCTCGGCACCCGACGCCCTGGTGTGCGTCAACGACGAGGTGGCCCTGGGCGCCATGGAGGCCGCCGAACAGCTCGGCCTCACCGTGGGCACCGACATCGCCATCACCGGCTGGGACGACATCATGGCCGCCCGCCACGCCCGTCCGGCCCTGACCACCGTGCGCCAGCCCATGCGCGAGCTGGGCGCCGCCGCGGCCCGCGCCCTGGACGAGCGCACCCGCGGCGGGCGCACCGACACCCGCCGCCACCACCTGCCCACCGAACTCGTGGTCCGCACCAGCTGCGGCGCCACGGCCCAAACGGCCCACGCCCACGGGGGCTGACGCGCGCACGCGCACACAGGGCTCGCCGAGCCGCCCACGGGCGGGCGACGTCCCTATCGAGCACCCCCTGGGAACCGGCCGCTCCATCCCCGACCCCTCACCGGAGCCCGCATGGCCACCCCCGCTCACCGCGCACAACCGACCTCTCCCGCCCCACCTGACCCACCGGTCTCCGCAACCCCGGTCCCGCCGGCCAGACGCCGCCGTGCCGCGGCCGGGGCCGCAGCCCTGGCCGGGGCCCTGGTCCTGACCGGACCGGCCGCCGTCGCCGACACCGGCCCCTCGGCCTCCTCGGGCAGTGCCGACGGCCACGAGGCGCTGCTCCTGGAGTACGCCGCCACCACCTGGGCCTCCTTCGACGCCATGGCGTTCCCGGAAACGGGGCTGCCCACCGACAAGCTGGACACCTCCCTGGAGCCGGACAGCCGCCGCGCCTACACCTCTCCCACCAACATCGGCGCCTACCTGTGGTCGACGGTGGTGGCGCGCGAACTCGACCTGGTCGACGGCGACGAGGCGCACCAGCGCCTGGAGCGCACGGTCACCACCCTTGAGTCCCTCGAACGCCACGAGGACTCCGGCCAGTTCTACAACTGGTACGACCCGGCCACCGGCGACCTGGTCGAGGTCTGGCCCGAGGACGGCGAGAAGGTCGACCACTTCGCTTCCAGCGTCGACAACGGGTGGCTGGCCGCGGCTCTGGCGGTGGTCAGCAACGCCGAACCCGCCCTGCACGAGCGGGCCGACGAGCTGCTGCAGAGCATGGACTTCGGCTACTACTACGACCCGCACGTGCGCGAGGACGGGGGCGCCGGCCAGCTGCGCGGCGGGTTCTGGGCCGAAGAGCCAGCCGACGACTGCAGCGTGCCGGGCAAGCGCGCCGACGGCAAGCCCGCCGAGGACAAGGTGTGGTTCACCTGCAACCACTACGACCTCATCAACTCCGAGACCCGCATCGCCACCTACGTGGGCATCGGCCTGGGACAGATCCCGCACGAGCACTACTTCGGCGCCTACCGCACCTTCCCCGACACCTGCGAGTTCGCCGACGTGCAGAGCCAAAAGCCCGAGGGCGAGTGGACCGAACACTGGGGGGTGCCGGTCTTCCAGGGCTCCTTCGAGTACCGCGGCACCCGGTACGTGCCCAGCTGGGGCGGCGGTATGTTCGAGGCGATGATGCCGCCGCTGTTCGTCCCCGAGGAGGACTGGGCGCCCGACAGCTGGGGCCGCACCAACCCGGCGTTCGTGCACGGCCAGATCGAGCACGGTCTCGACGAGGCCGAGTACGGGTACTGGGGTTTCTCGCCCTCCAGCGACCCCTTCGCCGACTACGGCGTCTACGGCGCTCCGGCGCTGGGTATGGGCCTGGACGCCTACCCCTCCGACCGTGAGGGCACCGAGGTCGACTACGGGTTCGGGGACTGCCGTGAGCCCGGCCCGGAGCCGGAGTTCGGCGACGGGGTGGTGACCCCGCACGCCGCGTTCATGGCGCTGCCGCACGCGCCCGAGGAGGCAGTGGACAACCTGGAGCGGCTGCGCGCCGACTTCGACGTCTACGGCCAGGGCGGTTTCGCCGACGCCGTGGCCGTGGGCAGCGGGACCGTGGCCGAGCTGCACCTGTCCCTGGACCAGGGGATGGCCATGGCGGCGCTGGGCAACGAACTCGCCGACGACGTGCTCCGGGACGCCTTCACCGAGGGCGAGATCGGCGAGCGGCTGCGCCCCGTGATGGGCGTGGAGACCTTCAACATCCCCGCCGACCAGGAGGTGGGCCGCTAAGAACCGCACCTCCGCACGAGTGAGCCGCCCGTCCCGGCGAACGGGGCGGGCGGCTGGATCGCCGCCTAGAGGCGGGCCGGGCCGTCCGCGGGCAGTTGACCTCGGCGGGAGAGCGCGGAGTTCGGGACAGCTACCGCTCCCGGACGGTGTAGGTCAGGTGCGTCACCCTTGGGGAGGGCTCCGCACGGACCGGTTCCAGGGCCACGCGGCCCGCGTCCACACCCTCGAACAGGCGGATTCCGGAGCCGAACAGCACGGGTGAGAGCGCGATCGAGAACTCGTCGACCAGGCCGGCGTTGACGTAATCCACGATCGTTGCGCCGCCGCCCGCGATGCGGACGTCCAGGTCACCGGCGGCCTCGCGCGCATGGTCGAGCGCGGACGCGGTGCCGTCGTTGACGAAGTGGAAGGTAGTCCCACCCGGCCGCTCCCAGGGGTCACGCCTTTCGTGCGTCACCACGAAGACCGGCGTGCGGAACGGCGCCTCCTCCGGCCACGCCCGCTCGCCGGCGTCGAACATGCGCTTTCCCATCACGCTCGCGCCGGTGCGCTCGAACGTCTCCCGCACGATGTCGTTGTCGCGCCCTTCCTCGCCGCCCTCGCCGAGCTTCAGGCGCTCCCGTAAATACCGCTGCGGGAAGATCCACTGCTGCAGCTCCATCCACTGCTGCCCCATCAAGTCCTTGGGGGACTCGGGCGCGATGAACCCGTCCAGCGACATCGACACGCTGAAGAACACCAGCCCGGCCATCAGCCCTCAGCTCCCTTCCGAACGATCTCGGTGACGTAGGCAGCCAGGTTGCTCAGGGTCTGGGTGCCGCCCTCGACCGCGTGGTACTTCTCGACCGCCTCGTCGCGCAGCTCTTTGGTGGGGAACACCGTGCGCATCTCGATCCGGGTCGCGGCTCCGGCGGGCGTGAACGTCAGGACCGACTCGAAGGCGTTCGGGTCGTCGCGGAACTCACCGTGGAGCAACGCGATCCGCTCCGGCGGGGTGATCTCGGTCCAGGAGATCCACTCCTGGTAGTCCGTACCGTCCGGTCCGTGCATCTCGAAGTCCCACACCCCGCCGAGGCGGAATTCGAACGCCCTCGTGGTGGTGCTGAACCCGTGCGGTCCCCACCACCGCGACAGGTGCCGCACTTCGGTGAACGCCTCGAACACCAGCTCCCGTGGGGCACTGATGACGCGGGAGACGACGATCTCGCGCTCGGCCGCGGCTGAGTGCCCCGCCGTGTCCCGTCCTTGCTCTGCCATCGCTCACTCCCCCTGTTGTGCCTGCTTGAGGTCCTGCACGTACTCGTCCAGCCGGTCGAAGCTCTCGTTCCAGAACCGCTCGAACCCGCCGGTCCACTCGTGGACCGGTCGCAGCCCGCGGGCGTCAAGGCCGTACAGGCGCTGCTTGCCTGCCTTGCGGTCCCGCACCAGACCGACCTCCCGGAGCACCCGCAGGTGTTTGGACGCCCCCGGCTGGCTCATCCCCAACTCCTGGGCCAACTCGGTCACCGGCCGCTCACCCGCCCGCAGCAGCGCCAGGATCTCCCGGCGCTGCGGCTCGGCGATCGCGTTGAAGACGTCCGACGTTGTCGCTGCTCGTGCCATGGATTCCAATATATTCCGATATCGGCATGCGTCAAGCAAGAGGAACCAGGCAGGCCTTGTCAGATCCGGCAATACCCCGAGGTTCGCGCGCCCGCCACCACGAGGAACCGAACCCCACACGCGAAGAGCCGCCCGCCCCGTTCGCCGGGGCGGGCGGCTCTTCGCGTGTGCTGGGGTCACTCGGCCACGGGGACCAGCTCCACCAGGGAGAGCGCGGGCTGGGGCAGGTCGAAGTCCACCTCGAAGCTCCCACCGGAGACGGTGACGGTGCGCTCGGGGTGCAACGGCTCCAGGACGTCCTGCCGCCGCAGGCGCTCCCACTGCCCCTCGTCGGGCCACAGGCTCCCCTCGGGGGCGCCCTCCCCTGCCGAGGGCCGCATACCCTCGTCGGACCCGCGCACCGCACCGCCCAGGGCGCGCCAGCGCTCGGCCACGTTGGAGTGCCCGTCGTCGACCCGCAGGTGGCGCAGCACGTAGTCACCGTCGGCCAGATGGTCCAGGCGCAGGCGCACCGTGCGGTCGAGCAGGGGCGCACCGGCCGCCTTGGTCTGGTCCAGGGTGCCGTTCCACAGCACCACCGCGACCCGGCCGTCGGGGTCGGCCCCCGCCCAGGACTCCACCAGGGAGTCTGCCCCGTCGCCGGTGGCGGTGACGGCGAGCTGCTCCTCACCAAGGCGGTCCAGCATCGACAGCGCCCAGAAACGGGGCTTGGCCAGGTCCCCCACGGTGCGCAGGCCGAAACCGCCGTGCATGAGCGCGGGCGGGCGGCCCAGCTCCTCGAAGTGGTCGGAGACCACCCAGTAGGACAGGGCCTCGATGCGTCCGGCGGCCGAGCGCATACCGCGGGCCAGGAAGGCGGCGGAGAAGACCGAGTCGTTGACGGCGTTGAAGTGCTGGGGAGTCACGCCCCACTCGGTCCACCACACGGGGGTGTCGGCGCGGCCGTGGCGGGCCAGCTGGGGGCGCACGTCCAGAGGCGGGGAGCCGTAGGTGTGGGTGGAGGCGAAGTCCAAGGCGGTGTTGACGCCTTCGGGCCCGACCCGGTCCAGGTGGTCCAGCATCTCCTCCACCCACCCCGAGGCGGCCGAGGAGGGCCCGCCCACCCGCAGGTCCGGGTGCACGTCCTTGACGGCGGCCACGGAGGCGTCGTGCAGGTGCCAGAACTCCTCGGGTGTGCCGCTCCAGAACACCTCCAGGTTGGCCTCGTTCCACACCTCGAAGGACCACTCGTCGCGGACCTCGGCCAGCCCGTACCGGTCCACGAGGTGGGTGACCAGGTCGTGGACGAGGTCGTACCAGCGCCGGTAGTCCTTGGGCGGGGAGATGACGGCGCCGTACTCGAACACGGTCTTGTCGGGGTCGGCGGCCAGGTCGCGCGGCATGAACGACAGCTCCACCACGGGGCGGTAGCCCAGGTCGCGGACGGTGTCGTAGACGCGGTCGATGCCGGTGAAGTCGTGCACAGGCTGGCCGTCGACCTCGCGGTACACGCCCAGGTCGTCGCAGAGGATGCCGTGGGCGCGCACGGTGCGGGGGCCGAAGTGCTCGCTGGCCGCGGCCAGCGCCGCCCGCAGCTCCTCGCCGATGGGGCGCCCGCCGCTGGTGTCCTCCTCCAGCAGGTAGGACAGGTGTTCGGAGCCGACCATGGGGCGCCAGGGACGCGGCAGGGTGCCCTGGCCGGCGGAGGTGTCCACGGCTACCTCGACGACGCCCGCCCCTTGGGCCTGTGCGGTGGCCTTGACCGGCGGGCTCTGTTCGCCCTGCACCTTGACGTCGCTCAGGGTGGCCACCGTGTAGTGGTAGGTGCGGCCGGGCTCGGCGGTGGTGTCGGTGTAGGGCGGGTGGGGCACAGCGAGCACGTCCAGGCCCCGGTGGTCGACGGGGGCGAAAGGGCCGTGGGGGTCCTCGGACCGGTAGACCTGGTACCCCACCGCGTGCGGTATCGGATTCCAGGTCAGCGTGACCTGGCCCCGGCCGTCCTGGGCGCTGAGCCCCGTGGGCGGCGGAAGGAGCGGCGCGGTCGAGACCGCCGCGCCGCTGGCGATGCCGATGCGGGCCTCCCAGTCGCTCCGGGCGGTGCCGGTGGTGTGCTCCTGTGTCACGTGTCTTCCCCTTGTCTGGGTGGGCCGCGGTGGCGGTTGCCCGTGGCGGCTCTCGGTCGTGGTGGTGCGTGGCAGGTGTCGGTGGGGGTGTGGGAAGCGGCCTCACTTGATGCCGGTGGTGGCGATGCCCTGGACGAAGTAGCGCTGCAGGAACACGAACAGCACGAGGATGGGCACCACGACCACCACGGCGCCGGCCATGAGCAGGCCGTACTGGGTGGCGTTCTGTCCGATGGAGTACAAGGCGATGGCCACCGGCAGGGTGTACATGTCCTCGGTCTGGGCCACGACCAGCGGCCACAGGAAGTTGTTCCAGGCGCCCAGGAAGGTGAGCAGGCTCAGCGTGGCCACGGCCGGCCCGGTCAGGGGCATGATGACCTGGCAGAAGATGCGCAGCTCGCTGGCGCCGTCGATGCGGGCGGCCTCGATGAGGTCGTCGGGCAGCTGGGCGATGAACTGGCGCATCAGGAACACCCCCAGAGGCGTGACCAGGAAGGGCAGGATCATCCCGGCGTAGGTGTTGACCAGTCCCATGTTGCTGACCAGGACGAACAGCGGCACGAAGGTGACCATGCCGGGCACCATGAGCGTGCCGAGCACGACCACGAACAGCGCCTTGCGGCCGGGGAAGTCGATCTTGGCCAGCGCGTAGCCCACCATCGAGCAGAACACGGCGTTGCCCAGGGTGATGGCCACGGCCACGAACAGCGAGTTGAAGGCGTAGGTGCCCATGTCCAAGCGCTGGAACAGCTCGACGAAGTTGTCCAGCGTGGGCTCGGCGGGCCACCAGGTGGGCGGGACCTGGCGGATCTCGGCGTCGGACTTGACGGAGCTGAGCAGCATCCACACGAAGGGGGTCACGACCAGGACCAGGCCGACCGACAAGGCGGCCAGGACCAGGGCCCGTCCCGTGGGGCGGCGCCACTCCCGTGCCCGGTGGCGGGTTCGGGTACGGGGCCGACCGGGTGTGTGATCGCCGGCGTGCCCAGCCGTGGTGCGGTCGTCGGCCCGAGCCTGCTGCGGCGCGGGCGGGCGGGGTGTCGTTGCCATGTGCGGAGAACCCCTCCTTCAGGTCCGCGAGCGCAGGAGTCGGAACTGCAGCACGGTGAGCGCGATGATGCACACGAACAGCACGTAGCTCATCGCCGCCGCGTAGGCGTAGTTGCCGAAGCCGAACTGCGTGTAGATGTGGTAAGAGACGGTGCGGGTGGCGTCCAAGGGGCCGCCCTGGGTCATGACGAAGGGCTCCTCGAAGACCTGGAGGAAACCGATACCGGTGATGACGGCCCCGAACAGGATGATGGGCCGCATCATCGGCAGGGTGATCGAGCGCAACCGCTGCCAGGGTCCGGCACCGTCGATCTCGGCAGCTTCGTAGAGGTTGCGGGGGATGCCCTGGAGCCCGGCCAGGAAGATGACCATCAGGGTGCCGAAATTGCGCCAGACGGCCATGACGATGAGCACCGGCAGCGCAGTGACCGTGTTGCTGAGCCAGTCGATACCGGGGATGCCCACCGCGGCCAGGACGGTGTTGACCAGGCCGGTGTCGGGGTGGAGCAGGAAGCGCCACACCACGGCCACGGCCACGATGCTGGTCACCACCGGCAGGTAGAAGCCGGTCCGGAAGAAGGTCCGGAACCGGGTGATGCCCCGGTCGAGGGCGAGCGCGATGGCCAGCGCCACGCCGATGGTCAGGGGCACCCCGACCAGGACGAAGGCGAGGGTGTTGGCCATCGACCGCAGGAACTTGTCGTCGTCCAGGAGCTGGGCGAAGTTGTCCAGGCCCGCCAGTTCCACGGCCCAGGGCGTGCGCAGGTCGGCCGCGCGCATGTCGGTGAAGCTCATCAGCAGCGACATCAGCACCGGGCCCGCGGTGAAGGCGGCGAAGAGCAGCACGAAAGGGAGCGCGAAACCCCAACCGATCACGCCCGCGCGGGTGCGTCGGCTGAGCCCGCGCCAGCCTCGGGGGCGCTGGCCTGGGGGTCGCTGCGGTGCGGTGGCCGGTGCCGTGGTCGGGGCGCTCACGTGCGCTACTCCCCGGTCCCGATGGACTCGGCCTGGGACTGGATGCTGGCGGCGGTCTCCTCGGCGCTCTGGCCGCCGCGCACGGCCAGCTCCAGTTCGCTCTCCATGACCGCGGCGACCTGCTCCCAGTTGGGGATGGCCGGCGGAGCGATGGCGGTCTCCAGCTGCTCGCCGAAGAGCGCCAGACGCTCGTCCTCGGCCATCTCGGGCAGGTCCCAGGCCTCGCGCACCGAGGGCAGGGCGGACTGGATGCCGTACCACTCGGCCTGGACCTCGGGGTCGCTGAGGTAGTCGACGAGCTTCCAGGCGGAGTCGCGGTCGCTGGCCCCGTCGAAGACGACCAGGTTGCCGCCGCCGGCGAAAGCACCGGTGGTGGCGGCCTCGGGCATCAGGGCCACGTCCCACTGCTCGTCGAAGTCCTCGCCGCCCACCTCGTTGAGCAGACCGCCGTGGAAGGCACCGGAGTAGAAGGAGCCGATGCGGCCCTCGACGAAGTGCGGTTCGAGGACCTCGTCCTGACGGGTGTCGGAGGACAGGCCGTCGTCGAAGAGGCTCTGGTAGTACTCCAGGGCCTCGACCATGGCGTCGTTGTCCAGGTCGAACTCACCGTCGCTGTCGAGGATGTCGCCCCCGGCCTGCCAGTAGAACGGCAGGAACGTCTGCCAGGAGCCGATACCGCCGGGGAAGACGGAGACGCCCTGGTCGGCGCCCTCCTCGTGCAGGGCCTGGCCGAACTCGCGGGTCTCCTCCCAGGTGGTGGGCGCTTCGGCGCCCGCGTCCTCAGCCAGGTCGGAGCGGAAGTACATCAGGCGGGTGTCGCCGTACCAGGGCACCGCGTAGGAGGTGTCGTCGACGACGGTGGACTCCCACAGGGCGGGGAAGTAGGCGTCGGGGTCGAAGTCGGGGGGTGTGGCCTCCAGGGCACCGGTCGCGGCGAACTCGGCCATCCAGGTGGTGCCGACCATGGCCACGTCGGGGGTGGAGTCACCGGCGATGGCGGTGGAGATCTTGTCGTGCGCGGCGTCCCAGGGCACCGGGGTGACCTCGACGTCGGCGTCGGGGTTGGCCTCTTCGAAGCCCTCCGCGAGTTCGGGCAGGTTCTCACCCTCGCCGCCCATGGCCCAGACGGTGATGGTGCCGGTGGCGGGCCCGTCGGAGAAGGATTCGGCGTCGTTGGCCGCGTCCTCGGGTTCGGCGCGCCCGCAGGCGGTCAGGGCCATGGCCCCGACCAGGAGGAGGGCGCTGGTGCGCAGGTGTGGCGGACGTGTCATGGCTGTTTCTCCCGGGGGGGGTGGCCCGTCGTTGTCACGCGAGGACGGTTCGGGTGTGCTCTGGGCGCCCGTCGGCGGGGCGACGGAGGTGCGGGTGGTGTGCGCGGATGTGTTCGTGTGCTGCTCAGAGTGGTGCAACAAACCTTGAAACCGGTTTCATGGTGCACTGTGTCACACCGCGGCAAGGCTCGTAAAGAGCAAGGATCGTGCTTGTTACAACAACGGGGCGAGCGGACCGGTCAGGAATCGAGAAGCCCGCGCCCGGCGACTCTGGTTGGCTGGACGGAGCCGCACCACCACCAACCAGCCGCTGGCAACTGCGCGAAGGAGTCACCCGATGGCGCTCTCCCTGAACACCGTCACCGTCGGCGTGCCGAAGGTGGAAGCGGCCCGCGCCTTCTACACGGGCGCCTTCGCGGCCACGGCAGCCGAGGGCGGTGGCTACAGTCACACCGCCAGCCTCGACCTGCACGGTACCGGAAGGCTCGACCTGCGCAACCTCGGGGAACTGGCCGCGGACACCGGTACTGAAGCGGTGACCATGGGCTTCGGCGGTCACGTCCTGTCCGTTATCGTCCGGCAGCCCGCCGAGGTCCGGGCCCTGTTGGAGGCCGCCACTGACCAAGGTGCGACGGTCGTCAAGCCCGCGAAGAAGGAGTTCTTCGGGGAGTACACCGCCGTCTACCGGGCACCGGACGGGGCCGTCTGGAAACTGGCCGCCGACACCAAGAAGGACAGCGGCCCCGTGCCCGAGCCGCCGGAGCCGATCGAGACCGCCGTCTACCTCGGTGTCGCCGCACCGAAGGTGTCCAAGGCCTTCTACGAGGCGCTGGGGATGAACGCCCGCCACGACTACGGCAACAAGTTCGTCGACTTCACCATCGCCGACGGCGAGTGTCGCCTGGGCCTCCTGCCGCGCAAATCCCTCGCCAAGGACGTCGGCGTCGACGAGCACGGTGAGGGCTTCTCCGCGCTCGTGCTCACCTGCACCGCCGCTTCCCGTGCCGACGTGGACGCCCTGCTCGGCGCCGTGGAGTCGGCGGGCGGCCGCGTCACCGCCGCGGCGGGCGAGGGCGGGCACGGTGCGTACGCCGGACGATTCACCGACCCCGACGGCTTCCACTGGTGCGTGACCGCACGGGCGTGACCGCGGCCGACTGGCCAGGTGAGCGCGAAGCTGTCGACGTTGCCTAGGTGCGCGGCCCGGCCTGGGCTACGACTGCGGCGACCCGCGGGTCGGTGGCGAAGTCCGCCTCCGCCAGCACCCGGTTGCCCTCCAGGGTCACGCCCTCGGGGGCAGGGCCGGGGTCGGCGTCCCAGTGGTTGCCGGTAAAGGACACGTGCTCCAGCGGCGGCCACACCTGGAGCACCACCGGGGTCTCGGCCCGGTGCACCACGTTGTCGCGCACACTCAGCCACGCCGCCCCGTAGTCGGTGTAGAGGCCGAAATTATAGGAGGTCACGGTGTCGCGGACCACGTTGCGGGCCACCACCGCGGCATCCTCCTCCCCCTCCCCCTGGGGCTCAGAGACATAGATCCCGCCCCCGTCGGCCAGGACCAGCATCGTGTCGTGGACGAGGTTGCTCAGCAGACGGGCTCCCCTGCTGCTGTAGAGCACGATGCCCGCGTGCGGCACGTGGCCGACCCGGTTGTGTGCCACGAGGGCCTCGCGGGTGTCGGAGAGCAGGATCGCGGGCGAGCCCCGGTAGTCACAGCCCACGCCGTGCACGTGGGTGTCCTCGATCCGGGTCCGGGTCTCCCCTGTCACGACCACGCCGCCGCCGGAGATGTCATCGACCCGGCTGCGGCGCACCGCGTTGTCCGTGCCGCCCTGGAACTCCAGGGCGACCGCTCCCATGCGGGTCAGGCGGCACTCTTCCAGGACTGTGCGCGAGCAGTGGTCGAAGAGCACGTTGCCCGGCATGGAGGCGCTGTCGGTGGGGACGGTGACGTGCCCGCCCTCGGTGAACTCCACGGTGAACACGTCCCCGCCGTCGTGGTGGCCGTTGCCGTGGTAGTGCAGAAATCCCTCAGGGGCACTGGGGCGCAGCCAGGTGGCGTCGGCGAAGGTGATGCCGCGAAAGACCAGGCCCCTGGCGCCGGTGGCGTGCACGAGGCGTTCCAGGACCGGGGCCACCACCTCGCCCGCCTCTCCGCCGGGAACCTCGCCGAGGCGGTCCTCGGGTCCGGGGAGGTGGTACAGAACGCCGTCGTCAAGGGCGAAAGTGCCGTCGGTGAGCAGGTCGGGGCTGTTCTCCACGTAGGTGGGGCGGTCCACGGCCACGTCCTCGCCCTCCTGCCAGGGCACGACCGCGCGGTAGAGCCGGCCGGCGCGCGCGAAGGCGGGCTGGACCATGGTCAGGACTGTGGTTTCGCCGTCCCGTTCCACCCGCTGTACCGGGCAGCGCGCCTCGGACCAGGGGTAGGCGGCCTGGTAGACCAGCTCGACCTCACCGTTCCAGGCCAGTGCGTCAGGGTGCGTACTGCGGTAGCCGGAGTCGGTTCGGGTGAGCTCGTGCTCGACGGGCACGCTGGCCCGTGGCACCCGGCGTCCACCGACAGAGAGCTGGCGGGTGGCCAGGCCGGGGACCTCGGCCCGGCGCACGCCCGCCCCGGCCTCGGTCCATCCGGTGATGACCCGGCCGCCGCTGATCACGGCCTCCTCCTGCTCGGCGGTGCCGTAGCCGTGGGCTTGGTAGACCACCCCGGAGTCGGCTCCGGTCAGGTGCAGGGTGCGGGTGAGACGGTGGGTGCCCGCACGGAGGCTGATCACTGTTCCGGGGGTGGCCGCGGCCCGGGCGGCGTCGCGGGCGCGTTCAAGGGTGGCGAAGGGGTGGTCGATCGTTCCGGGTCCGGAGTCGTCTCCGGCGGGGTCGACGAAGTATACGGGTGATCCTCCCAGATCTTGTATATGCCATAAACTAACAGATGCCGGTATACAACACAGGTGGACCAAGGAGGAGCATGGATCCCGAACGCGGCACCGAGCTGCTGTGGGCCCCGGGCCGCAGAGGGGACCTGAACCTGGCACGCATCGTCGACCACGCGGTCGCGCTGGCCGACGCCAAGGGGTTGGCCGCGGTGTCGATGCGCCGCGTGGCCGAACGGCTCGGCTTTACTTCCATGTCGCTGTACCGCCACGTGCCCGGAAAGGCCGAGCTGGTCGGCCTGATGCGCGAGCACGTCCTCGGCGAGTGGGCACCGAGCGGGCAAGACCAAGTCGACGGGCCGCCGAATACGGCCGCAGACGATGACCTGCCGTGGCGGGCCGCGGTCGAAGCCTGGGCACGCGGAGGAATGGAGCTGCACCGGCGGCACCCGTGGCTAATCGAGGCATCCGGAGCCCGCCAGGTGCCGGGCCCCAACGCGGTGGCGGGTTTCGAGCACGCGCTGACCGCCATGGCCCGCACCGGGCTCCCCCCGGCCGAGGTCGTGGCCGCCGTGACCCTGGTCGGCGACTACGTCGAGGGCGCCGCGGCACAGGAGCACGAACGGGCGAGAGCCGAGCAGGCCAGCGGACTCAGCCACGAGGAGTGGTGGGGTGGGCGCGAGTCCTTGTTCGAAGAGCTCGACGAGCGCTATCCGACGCTGAACCGCCTCTATGCGCAAGGGGCCTACGAGTCCCCGCCAGACCAGTTCGAGTACGGCCTGGCGCGGGTGCTGGACGGGATCCAGACCCGTGTTCGTGACGTAAATCGTGACGAAATAAGGAGGTTCGCACACGCCACCGAGTGCACTGAATGCGGCCGCCCGGTCGCCTACACGGGTTCCGGGCGCCCCAAGGACTACTGCTCCCGGGCCTGCCGCCAACGCGCCTACCGCGGCAGGCGCGGGTGAGGACCGCCCCTTCAGGAGGTCCCCCGGAGCAGCGGGACGGACGGCATCAGGCGAAGAAGAGGTCCCAGCCCATGCGGGCCAGCAGCGCCAGGACCACGACCAGGAGCACCGCGCGCACGAAGCCCGAGCCGCGCCGCAGGGCCATGCGGGCCCCGATCTGGGCGCCGATGATGGTGCACATCGCCAGACCCAGCCCCAGGAGCCAGTCCACGTGCCCGCCGAAGGCGAAGACGGCCAGGGCGCCGAGGTTGGTGCACACGTTGACGATCTTGGCCGAGGCCGAGGCGGAGACGAAGTCCATGCCCAGGACAGCGGTGAAGGCGATGATGAGGAAGACGCCGGTGCCGGGGCCGATGAGGCCGTCGTAGAAGCTCACGCCCAGCCCGGCCAGGGCCAAGACCGCCAGGATCCGGTTGCGGGTGCGCAGCCCGGGGTTGCTCGTGCTGCCCATGGCGGGGCGGAAGACCACCAGGAGGGCGACCCCGGCCAGAACGACCATGATGACGGGGGTGAGGACGTCGGAGGTCAGGGCGGTGGCCATGGCCGCGCCGAGTCCGGACCCCAGCAGGGCGAGCGCGGCGGTGGGAACGACGACGCGTCGGTCGATCTCGACCTTGCGGGCGTAGGCGATGGCCGCCGAGGTGGTTCCGAACACGGAGCCGAGCTTGTTGGTGCCCAGCAGAGTGGCCAGGGGTGTGTTGGGTGCGGCGACCATGAGGGCGGGGAGCAGCAGGAGCCCTCCCCCGCCCACGACGGCGTCGATCCAGCCCGCGGCGAGGGCGACGGCGAGGAGGAAGCCGAGGATTTCGGGGTCCATGGCTACCGGGCGCCTGCACTGATTGAGGGGATCATGGGGTCTCTTCAGGGACGGGGTACGGAACGAAGGCGAGTCTAACCAGCGGTTTCGTGTGCTCTGGCCGGGGACTGGGACACCGGCCCCTTGACAGGCGCGGTGCGGGACGAATTGGTCGTGTTCGTTGTGTTGTGGGGGTGTTGGTTTGTGCCCTTAAAGCGGTGCACCTTTACGAAGTAGATTCGTAGTTGGCGCAAAAGAAGCGGTGACGCCCGGGTACACGGGGCGCCACCGCCGTCTGGTGGGGAGTCTGGACCGAACCCGCAGCGTCGACTCAGAAGCCGGAGCGGTCGAACCAGTCCCTGGCCTGGACCAACACCTCCTGGGTGAGCTGGTGTCCCCCGGGGTGCTCGCGCGCCTCCACCCGCGCGCCCCGCTCCCCCAGCTGGGCGGCGAGCAGACGCGCCTGGTCGACGGTGGTGATGGGGTCGGCCACACCGTTGCCCAGGAACACCCGCGTGCCCGCGAGGTCCACCGGGTCCGGCTCGCGCCCCTGGAGCGGGGCACCGCCCGCGAAGAGCGCCGCACCCGAGACCAGGCCCGGGTGCAGGAGCAGCAGCCCCGCGCCGGTGTTGGCGCCGTTGGAGAAGCCGCTCACCACGATCCGCGCCGGGTCCAGGTCGTAGGCGGCGGTGGCGGCCTTGACGAAGTCGGCCAGCTCGGCGGTGCGCACGATCAGGTCCTCGACGTCGAAGACCCCCTCGCGCACGCGGCGGAACCAGCGGTTCATGCCGTGCTCGTCGACCTTGCCGCGCGGGGAGAGCAGGGCGGCCCCCGGTGACAGCGCACGGCCCAGCGGAAGCAGGTCGTGTTCGTCGGCGCCGGTCCCGTGGAGCAGCAGCAGGGTCGGGGCGTCGGCCCGGGTGGCCGGTTCGAAGACGTGGACGAAGTCCTCGGTGGTGGTCACTGGCCCACCTCCAGGTGGGGCAGGCTGGCGGCGATCTGCTCCTGGTCGGGCTGCAGCCACGGCGGCAGGCGCAGCGCGCGGCCCAGTTCGAGGAGCGGTTCGTCGTAGTCGAAACCCGGGCCGTCGGTGGCGATCTCCAACAGGACGCCGCCGGGCTCGCGGAAGTAGATCGAGGTGAAGTAGGTGCGGTCGCGGATCTCGGTGACCCCGACCCCGTCCTCGGTCAGGCGCTGGCGCCAGGCGTCCTGCACGGGGGTGTCCGGGGCGCGGTAGGCCACGTGGTGGACGGTTCCGGCGGCGACCATGCCGCGCTCGGCCTTGGGGTCGGCCAGGACGTCGACGATGGTGCCTACGCCGTCACCGGAGTCGTTGGTGCGAAAGCGCATCCGGTTGCCGTGCTCGCTGTCCAGGCGGAAGTTCAGCTGGTCGCCGAGCATCTGTGCGGTGCCGTCCGCGTCCTGCTCGGTGAGGGTGACCGCGCGGATGCCGCGGATGGCGTGCTCGGTGGGGACCACTCCCCCGTCCCAGGGATCGGTGTCGTGGTGGTCGCTGCTGGCGGCCAGCTCGATGACCAGGCCGTCGGGGTCGCGCAGGGTGAGGACGTCCTCCTCGCCGCGCTCGCTCGGGCGGGTAGTGGGCACGTTCAGCGCGGAGAGGTGCTCGGCCCACCAGCCCAGGGAGCCTTCGGGGACGGAGAAGGTCGTGGTGGTGGCCTGCCCGGCGCCGATGCGGCCCTGGGGCGCGTCCGGCCAGGGGAAGAAGGTCATGATCGTGCCGGGGTTGCCCGCGCGGTCGCCGTAGTAGAGGTGGTAGGTGTCCGGGGAGTCGAAGTTGACCGTGCGCTTGACCAGGCGCATGCCCAGAGCGTTCAGGTAGAAGTCAGCGTTGGCCTGGGGGTCGCTCGCGACCGCGGTCACGTGGTGGATCCCCGAGGGGCGCACGTCCATGTCCTTCACCTTTCCTCGAGCTGCGGGGCAGACTGCTGGCGGGTTACCCGGTGCAACAAGTTGAATCTTAAACTAATTCCGATGCGGATGTCTCCTCACCCACGGTGCCCGAGAAGTCGTCTGGCCGGGTTGACTTCCTCCCTCTGCTGAAGCGAGAGGGATTCCGACCAGACCCGAAGGGTCTGGTGGCGCTACGCGCCTCGCGGCGGCAGCAGGTTCCTGCTTCGCAGACATGGCAACCCAGAGGTCTCCGCAGGCTGACACGGTTCACCCTAAAGGGTTAGTCCATCCGCGCTTTTTGGTGTTCTTGGCCGCGTTCACATCCGCATGATCTGTATGCGCACACGCAGTACACCGGAACCGCGCTTGGCTCTCACGGGATGCCGGGTCCACATGGTCGCACTCAAAACAGGTCTGGGACGTGT
>NZ_BAAHAR010000053.1:0-56410 GCF_054777395.1 Nocardiopsis oceani | reverse complement strand
ATCGGCCTCCGAGCGGATGTATGACGCGTTCATGAACCTGGTCCGCTCCGCCTCCCACCCCACCAACCCCAGCGAGAGCGCCGGGGACGCTGAGAGCGCTGAGGGTGCCGAAGGTGCCGAGGCCGGTACCGGGGAGGGCAAGGACAGCAAGGGCAAGGGCGGCACGGGTCGCAAGCGTGCTGCGGTGGCGATGATCAACATCATGGTGCCCCTGCCCACCTTCCTCGGCCTCCAGAACCAGGAAGTGGGTGCGGGTCCGGCGGTGACCCAGGACGGGCAGGTGGTCTCCATGGCCGCGATCCGTGCCCTGGCCCCCAACAGTGTGCTGCGTCGGATGATCACCTCCCCCGAAGGGGAGACGGTGTTGGACGTGGGCCGTACCCAGCGCAACGCCACGGGTGCTCTGCGGGATGCGGGGATGTTCGGGCACACCACCTGCGCCTGGTACCAGGGCTGCAACACCCCGGCCAGCGACTCAGAGGCCGACCACAAGAGGAGCTTCTCGGCCGGCGGGTCCACGAGCGCGGACAACATCCAGCCACTCTGCTCAGACCACAACCGGCTCAAGTACCGCCGGGAGACCAACCCCGACCAGCCCATCTGGCAGGGCCGCCCCTCCCACCGCAACCGCGGAAATGACAACAAGGGTAAGGACTCGGACGCCGACCCCGACCCAGCCTCCACACCCATCCCGACACCTGAGGAGCGCTAACCCCGCCCGCCAAGGCCCTACCGCCCCACGCCCCGATGCCCTGGCTCCCCGGCCTCCTCCCGAGGGGTTCGCCGCACACCATGACCAGCCGTGACACCCGACCCGTCAACGCTCCGGCGCAGGGGCAGGCATCGGCCCCCAGGCCGAGGGGTCCGCCGCACACCATGACCAGCCGCGACACCCGACCCGTCAACGCTCCGGCGCAGGGGCAGGCATCGGCCCCCAGGCCGAGGGGTCTGCAGCTCAGAATGACCAGCCGCGACCCCCGACCCGTCAACGCTCCGGCGCAGGGACAGGCATCGGCCGCCAGGCCGACCGGGGTTTCCCGGCCGAAGGCCGGGACCGCTCGGACCTCAACCACCCGTCCCCCTTTCCCGATAGCCGCCAACCTGCCGTCGTAGCGGAGCGGGTCAAGGTGGAGCGCCGTTGATGCGCGAAGCGCTCGATGGCGACGACCTTGAGGCGCGTAGCGGAGACGGCCACAATCGGGCGGCGGGAAAGGAGGGAACCCCACCCCAGAGAGCGAACCCCCGCCACAAGAGCAGGCACCCCAACGGAGCAACCCCGACTGCCCGAAGACAGCGCCCCAAGACGGCGCCCGAAGACGGCCGCCCGAAGACGGCGCCCCCAAGACGGCCGCCCCAAGACGGCCGCCCCAAGACGGCCGCCCCAAGACGAAGAGAGCGGTGTTGATCGCAGGCCCCCAGTGGTACGCCCACCAGGGCGTCAGCGCATGGTGCGCCCGGGCTCAGGTCGTGTAGTCCGCGTTGATCCGGATATAGCCCTCGGTCAGGTCGCAGCCGTAGACCGTGAACGCACCGTCGGCGATGCCCAGGTCCACGCTGATCACCACCTCTTCACCCTTCATGTGCTGGGAGGCGCGCTCCAGCGTCTCGTCGGTGGCCTCGGTCGGGAAGGTCTCCACGTCCCCGAACACGATGCGCACGTTCTGCGGCTGGACGTCGGTCTCGTCCGAGCACTTGCCCACCGCCATCGCGACCCGGCCCCAGTTGGGGTCGGCCCCGTGCACGGCGGTCTTGACCAGCGGCGAATTCACCACGGCCTTGCCGATGCGCTTGGCCTGCGCGTCGTCGCGGGCACCGGTCATCCGCACCTCGATGAGCTTGCCCGCTCCCTCTCCGTCGGAGGCGATCATCCGGACCAGCTTGAGCGCCACCTCGTACAGCGCGGCCTCGAACTCGGTGGCGTCCACCGGCCCGGCCAGTCCGTTGGCGAAGACCGCCGCGGAGTCGCTGGTGGAGGTGTCGGTGTCGATGCTCAGGGCGTTGAAGGTCTTGTCCACGACCCGGCGGAACACCGCGTCCAGAGCCGGCTGTTCGAGTTCGGCGTCGGTGAAGAACCAGGTCAGCATGGTCGCCATGTTGGGTTCGATCATGCCGACGCCCTTGGCGATCCCGGTGAGGGTCGCGTCGCCGACCTTGGCGGTGGCGACCTTCGGCGCGGTGTCGGTGGTCATCATGGCCGCGGCGGAGCGGTCCAGGTCCGCGGCGGGGAACTCCTTGGGCAGGTCGGCCAGGTATCCGCGGACCTTGTCCATCGGATAGGGGCGGCCGATGACCCCGGTGGAGGCGATCAGGATGTCCTCCGGGCCCACGCCAGCGGCGCGGGCCACGCCCTCCTGGACCTCCCGGGCGTCGTCGGTGCCTATCTGTCCGGTCGCCACGTTGGCGTTGCGGGCGATCACCACGACCCCGCGGGCGCGGCCGTCCGCCGCCGCCTCGCGGCTGAGGCGCACGCTCGGCCCGGCGAACCGGGACTGGGTGAACACGGCGGACACCACCGCGGGGGCCTCGGAGACCACCGTGAAGAAGTCGTCCTTGGGGTCCTTGATCCCGATGTTCCCGGCGATGCCGACGAAACCGGCGGGAACGGGGGTCTTGCTGCTCATCGTCCTCCTCGGAACTCGCTGTCGGCAAGCCTAGCGGGGCGGACCGGCCCGGTTCCCGCCACGCCCGTGGGCCCCGGTTACGGCTGCCACCTGCACGGGTTTCGTACTGTGCGGTGACGGCGCGGGTGTGACAAGCCGGAGCGAACGGGGTATCCGCCGAGAAGGTGGAGGAGCCCGCTCGGGGGGAGGCGTGTTGTGCGTGATGGTGACTGGCTCACGGAGACTGGGGCGCAGATCCGTGGAGTCCTGAAGGTGCTGGTGGACGCGGGCTGGGTCCCGGGAGGGGCCGCCGTGGTCGGAACCGGCGGCATGTGGGAGTTCGTGGCGGTCGGGCGGATCGACGGTGAGCACGATACGGCGCCGGACGTGTCCTACGACGTCGCGAGTCTGACGAAGGTGATGGCGACCTGGCCCTTGGTCGGTCGGGCGGTCGCCGAAGGAATTCTGGACCTGAACGCCCCGATGTCCGAATACTTCCCGGCGGACGGTCTCCCGGGTGCTTGGGTGACGGCCCGGCAGATCCTCACGCACACGAGCCGCCTCAATCAGGTGACGTGGATGGAACGGTATGTGGGGACCGACCAGGATCTCGCCGAGGCGATCCTGGCCGACCCGTTGGAGGAGCCCGGCTACCTGTACATCGACCGCGGGTTCATCCTGCTCGGGCTGCTCCTGGAGCGCCTGTACGGCAAGGGCTTGGACCGGCTGGCCGCTGGCCTGTGGAGTGATCTGGGGATGCGTGCCACCACCTTCGGGCCGTTGGCGCGTACGCCCAGCGTGGCACCGACGGAGCGCCGCCTGGTCGGCGCCGCACCCGCTTGGGGTGTGGTGCACGACGAGGCCGCGGCGCTGATGGGCGGGGTGGCCGGGCACGCCGGGGCGTTCACCACCGCCATCGACCTGGGCGCCTTCGCCCGGGAGATGCTGCGCCTGTACGGGGGCGGGTCCGAGGGGCCGGTCCCCGGCTCGTTCGTGCGGGAGAGCTGGTCACCCCAGGTGGACGCCGGGGCGCGGCTCTCCAGGGGGCTCGGGTGGCTGGTCACCCCGGAGGGGGTCGTCTACCACAACGGGTTCACCGGGACGAGCCTGTTCATGCACCCGGAGAGCGGCCGGTACGTCGGTGTGCTCACTAATGCCGTGCACTACGGGCGCGACCGGACCGGGCTGGTGGACCTGCGCACCGCCGCGCGTTCGGCGCTCACGCCCCAAGCCCACGAATCGTCGCCGTGAGCTGACCGAGGTACTCGGCCAGCCCGGCGGGTCCGTGCACGACCAGGTCGGCGGCGCCCGCCACCTCGGTGACCTCGTCGGAGGAGGAGCACACGGTGAACCCGGGGACACCCTGTTCCCGCAGCGCAGTCACCGCGTGGAAGGCGGGCAGGTCGCCCAGGTCGTCACCGGCGTAGAGGACACCGCGCGCCGACCGTTCCCGGACCAGGGAGGTGAGGGCGGCACCCTTGTCCACACCCTGTGGACGGAGCTCGATCACCATCCGGCCGGGTTCCACCTTCAGGTCGGCGCGCTCGGCCAGCTCCGCAAGGGGCCCCGACAGCAGGGCCAAGGCCTTGTCGGGGTCATCGGCCCGCCGCGTGTGCACGGCCAGCGAACGGCCCTTGTCCTCGATCCACGTGCCCTTCGGAGCTCCCGAGGAGTCCACCAGGCCGGGGAGTTCGGCCCGGACCAGGGCCACACCGGGCGGCGGTTCGGCCGCGATGACGTGCCCGGCCGCCCAGCGCTCGGCACCGTAGTGCCCGAGCACGACGATGCCCGGTACCCGGTCCAGTCCGCCGAGGCGCACCGCGGTGGCGGCGGGGCGGCCGGTGATCACCGCGACCGAGCCCACGAGTTCCGCGAGTTCGGCCAGCGCATCCACGATCCCCGGTTGGGGTGCGGATGCACGCGGGTCGGCGACGATGGGCGCGAGGGTGCCGTCGAAGTCGAAGGCGGCCAGCGCTTCGGAGGGTTCGGTGAGCAGCGCGTCGAGCCCGGCGCGCCCGGCGCGGGTACCGGGCTCGGCGGGGCCGTTCGGCCCGGGGCGGCTGTTTCGCTCGTGCAGGGGCATGCGAGGACCTCGTTGGTTCGGGAGGGAAGCCGCGCGGTCGGATCCGGGGGTGACGGTGGTCGTGGCCGGGGAGAGCGCGGGGGTGGCGTGTGCGGACGCGGGGATCGACCCGGGCGACACGCCTCGTGGCGGGAGGGTCAGATGTAGATACCCAGCTGCCGTGCGTTGCGTTGGCGCCTTCGGTCGGCGCGCAGACGGCGCAGACGTTTGACGGTCATGGGGTCGAAGGCGAGTGCCTCAGGGCGCTCGACCAGACCGTTGAGGAGTTGGTAGTACCGGGTCGCTGAGAACCCGAACTCGTCACGGATCGCCTGTTCCTTGGAGCCTTCGAACTTCCACCACTGGCGTTCGAAGGCGAGGATGCGCTGTTCGCGTTCGGCGAGGGCCGCCTGGCCGTCTTCCGACGGACCGATATTCGGCATGGGACACCCCCTGGACGGGTCATTGTTTTGTCCGGATCGGCGCGACTCATGCTAGCGACTCGACATGCCGGATGAGGAGCGGATAACTCAGGACTGGCACCGGGGATACAGTTGCCTTTCCTAGCCCCCAAGTCACTTGTCCAAGCCTGAATCCTGTGCTCATGACAGAATTGCGAGGGTCCGGGGGAGGGCCCGGCGGAACGCCGACCGCAACGTTCGAGGGAGCATGTCGTGCTCGGGGGCAACAGCCGTAACAGGAAACACACGCGCCATGTTCTGGGTACCACGGCGGGGGCCTGTGCGGCGCTCACCGTACTGGGCCTGACGGCGGCTCCGGCCGTCGCCGACGAGATCCCCGACTTCCGGCCAGCCCAGTGGGCACTGGAGTCGATCGGTGCACAGGAGGTCTGGGAGTCCACACAGGGGCACGGCATCACCGTGGCACTGCCCGGGGCCTCGGTGGAGGAGGACCACCCCGACCTCCGGGACAACCTGGAGATCGACACCGAGTTCGGCGACAACGGGGGCGACACGGAGCAGGGCACCGCGGCGGCCGCCCTGGTGGCGGCGCACGGGCACGGCATGGACGCGGACGGCGGCGTACTGGGAGTCGCCCCGCAGGCCAACCTGCTGGCACTGCCCACCGAAGACGATCTGCCCGACGCCGTCCGCTACGCCGCGGACCAGGGAGCCCAGGTCATCCTGCTGCCCGACGAGGTCGGGCAGGACCAGGACCAGCTGGACGCCACGGAGGAGGCGGTTCGGAGCGGCGCCCTGGTCGTCGCGCCGGCCGGCGGCGAGGAGGACCCGAACGCCCTCCCGGTGGGAGGTGTGGACGAGAACGGGGGGCTCATCCCGGACTCGCCCGATGCGTCGCTCATCGAACTCGTCGCCCCCGGCGGTGACCTGGAGACCGCGGCGCTGGACATGGGTCCGACCGAGGTGACCGGAACCCCCTACGCTGCCGCGGTCACCGCGGGGGCCGCCGCGCTCCTCAGCTCCGAGTACCCGCAGCTCAGCCCGGGCCAGCTCCGAGCGGCGCTGGTCGACGGCGCCCAGGACGGCCCTGAGGGCCTGCCCTCCCTGAGTCTGCCCAGCGCCGCCGGTGACGCCTCGGGTGAGGCGCAGGACATCCCGCTCATCGACGAGGAGCTGGTGGAGGAGGACTCCGCGGTCGTGCCGGTGTGGTTCTGGTTCGCCCTGGCCGGTGTCGTCCTCGTCCTGGCAGTGCTCCTGGTGGTGCTGTGGGTGCGCCGCACCAGCACCGACCCCTACGGGGTCGATGCCGAGCGCCGTGAGGAGGACGAGCAGCTGGCCGCCGAGCGCGCCGAACAGGCCAAGGCCGAGGAGCGCCCGTCGAGGCGCAAGAAGGGCGGCCGCCGCCGCAAGTCTTAGGGCATGTCCGGTGCTCTCGCTCGGGTCGCCCCCGGCCTGACACGAGCGGGAGACCCGGGGAACGGAGCTTCCGGGCGAACTGTTGCATACGGTCATTCCTGGTCAACAGATGGTCACAGAAAAAGTGCGCGTGCATATGTAAGGCACGTTGACGGTCTTGACTCCTGCACCGGAGGCGACAAGGCTTTGTTGAATGTCGCCCCTTGAAACACCCTCTCTGCCCTCGCGAGGAGAACAGCGGGCCGGAACCGACCCGCAGGCACGCAACCTGGTGAACGGCCGTGTGCGCATCTCCGACCACGACCCCAAGTGGCCCTACCTGTTCAAACAGGAGGACGCACGGATCCGCGGAGCCCTCGGCGACCGCGTACTGTCCCTCGACCACGTCGGTTCCACGGCGGTGCCGGGCCTGGCCGCCAAGCCCTGTGTGGACCTGCTCATGACGGTCGCGGACTCCGCGGACGAACCCGCCTACATACCCGACTTGGAAGCCGCCGGGTACTCCGTGGTCATCCGGGAGCCCGACTGGTACGAGCACCGGGTTCTCGACGGGCCCAACATCAACCTCAACCTGCACGTGTTCACCGAGGGGTGCGCAGAGGTCGACCGGATGCTGCTCTTCCGCGACCACCTCATCGCGAACGCCGAGGCCCGCGACCGCTACACCGAGGTCAAGCGGGAACTGGCCGAGCGCACCTGGGAAAGGATCCAGGACTACGCGGACGCCAAGTCGGACGTCGTCACCGAAATCCTCAGCGAGGCCGAGGCCCGGTGGAAGAAGACCGTCCCCGAGGGCTGAACCCCCGCACCACCCCCGCATTCCGGGCTCCGGGCCCTCGGAGCCCGGAATGCGGAACCCGGCTCAGGGACGGAGCCCGAGCGAGCGCAACTGGTCCTGGAACCAGCGGCGCGGCGGCAGCGCCACAGCCGCCTCGGCCAGCCGGTCCCGGCGCTTGCGGCGCTCCGCCTCCGGCATGGTCAGCGCCCGGTGCAGCGCCTCAGCGGTCTCCACGGTGTCGTAGGGGTTGACCAGCAGAGCGTCCGCACCCAGCTCGTCCGCCGCACCCGCCTCACGGGACAGCACCAGCACGGAATCCTGCTCGGAGAGCACGGGGCCCTCCTTGGCGACCAGGTTCATCCCGTCCCGGATCGGGTTCACCAACAGCACGTCGGCCATCTGGAACGAGGCCAGCGACCGCGGGTAGTCGTCGTTGACCTCCAGCACCAACGGCGTCCACTCGGCGGTACCGAACTCCTCGTTGATCTCCTTCGCGAGCCGGAGCACCGAATCCGTGTACTCGCGGTACTCCGGTACGTCACCCCGGCTCGGGTAGGCGAACGCCAGGTGGGTGACCCGGCCCCGCCACTCCGGGTGGGCCATCAGCAGCTCCCGGAAGGACTCCAGGCCGCGCACGATGTTCTTGGACAGCTCGGTCCGGTCCACGCGCACGATCAGGCGGGCGTCGCCCACGGCCTCGCGCAGCGTCTCGCGCCGGGCCGCCACCGCGGGCTCGGCGGCGCTCTCCCGGAGCCCTTCCTCGTCAGCCCCCAGGGCGTGCACACCCACCTCGACGACACGCCCCCCGTGCTCCACCGTGCGCCGTTCGAGGTCGATGTCGGCGCGCAGGATCTCGGCACAGCAGCGCAGGAACGCGTCGGCCCACCGCGGGCTCAGGAAACCCAGCCGGTCGGCGCCGAGCATGCCCTCCAACAACTCCCGGGCTACCTGCGTCGGCAGCATCCGGAAGTACTCCGGTGGCGCCCACGGGGTGTGCGAGAAGTGCGCGATGCGCAGGTCGGGGCGGCGCGCCCGCAGGATCCGCGGCACCAAGGCCAGGTGGTAGTCCTGCACGGCCACGCGCGCGTTGTCGGCGGCTCCGCTGACCAGCGCTTCGGCGAAGGCGTTGTTGTACGCGGTGTAGTCCTCCCAGAGCTTGCGGAAATCCGAGCCGTAGGAGGGCTTGTTCGGGGTGTCGTACAGCATGTGCTGCACGAACCACAGGGTCGAATTGGCCACACCCGTGTAGGCGCCGGCGAAGGTGTCCTCCGGGATGTCCAGCATGTGAACCCGCATGCCGTCCAGATCGTGGGCGCGGTCCAACCGGGCCTGCGGCGCTTCGGCGGCGGCCCGCCGGTCGGGCTCGGAAAGGGCGGCGCACACCCAGAGGCTGTCGATCTCGCTGGCTACGGAGATCATCCCCGAGACCAGGCCGCCACCGCCCCGGCGGTGCTCCAGGGAGCCGTCGTCGGCGGTGGAGAAGGAGACCGGGCCCCGGTTGGAGGCAATGAGGATCTGGGCCTTGTCCACGTGGTCGTCCTCTCGGGAAAGCGCGAATGGGGTGGTTGGTGCGGACGGGAGGGCCGTACGGCTCGCGACCGGTGCGGTCCGGAGCCCGTGCCGCCTCTGGCGGCGTGCAAAGGGGGCGCGCCGGGCGCGACGCGCTCCCATAGGTCTCGCCTGCCGGCCGGCGCCCCAAACCCGCCCGAGGCCACCGGCACAGCTCGTCACACGGGCGCAACACGGACCCGTGCGTCGGTTCCGGACTACGGCCCGCTCAGCAGCCCGGACGGCCCGCCCGTCTCAGCATGTGAGCCCGTTGGTGTAATCCGGGTCACCCGGCATGGAAAACCGGTCAACCCGTCCGTTACAGTGACGGTGCGTCCCCAACGAGGGCAACGCGACAACTTCATATTGCTCATCCAGAGGGGTGGAGGGACCGGCCCGACGAAGCCCCGGCAACCATCTCGGTATGTGGACTCGCGATGTCAGGTGCGAACCCGCCGAGGCAGGTGCCAACTCCGGCCTGGGGTCAAGGTGGCCGCCAGGGAAGATGAGGGGAGAAGCCTCGCTATGGCGATCGCCGCCGCTGAACCCACCTCCGTCCGCGCTTTCGGACCGGGAACCGCCCTCTCCTGTAGGGAGTGCGGCGAGCGCTACGAACTCGCGCCGATCTTCGCGTGCCAGTTCTGTTTCGGGCCCCTGGAAATCGCCTACGACTTCGGCAGCGTCACCCGCGAGGAGATCGAGAGCGGCCCCAACAACATCTGGCGCTACCGCTCCCTCCTTCCGGTCCCCACCAACGTGGCCGAGCTGCCGAACATGAACCCCGGCCTCACCCCGCTGGTCCGGGCGGACCGCCTCGCTGCCGAACTCGGCCTGAAGTCCCTGCACGTCAAGGACGACTCGGCCAACCCCACGCACTCCTTCAAGGACCGCGTCGTCGCGATCGCCGTGGAGGCGGCCCGCACCTTCGGCTTCACCACGCTGTCGTGCTCCTCCACCGGCAACCTCGCCGGCGCTGTCGGCGCGGCCGCCGCGCGCGCCGGGTTTGAGTCGTGCGTGTTCATCCCGGCCGGGCTCGAGGAGGGCAAGGTCGTCATGGCCGCCGTGTACGGCGGCAAGGTCGTGGCCATCGACGGCAACTACGACGACGTCAACCGCTTCTGCTCCGAGCTCATCGGCGACGAGGCGGGGGAGAGCTGGGGCTTCACCAACGTCAACCTGCGCCCCTACTACGCCGAGGGGTCCAAGACGCTGGCCTACGAGATCGCCGAGCAGCTCGGCTGGCGTCTGCCCGAGCAGATCGTCATCCCGATCGCCTCCGGCTCCCAGCTCACCAAGATCGACAAGGGCTTCCAGGAGCTCGTCAAGGTCGGCCTGGTCGAGGACCGCCCCTACAAGGTGTTCGGTGCCCAGGCCACCGGCTGCTCCCCGGTCGCCAAGGCCTGGGAGGACGGCCACGACGTGATCCAGCCGGTCAAGCCGGACACCATCGCCAAGTCCCTGGCCATCGGCAACCCGGCGGACGGCCCGTACGTGCTGGACATCGCCGAGCGCACCGGCGGTTCGGTCGAGCACGTCAACGACGACCAGATCGTCGACGCGATCAAGCTCCTCGCCCGGACCGAGGGCGTCTTCGCCGAGACCGCGGGCGGTGTGACCACGGGTGTCCTCCAGAAGCTGGTCCGCGAGGGCAAGCTCGACCCCGAGGCCGAGACGGTCATTGTCAACACCGGCGACGGGCTCAAGACGCTGAACGCCGTCGACTCGGGCGTCACCGCCACGATCAAGCCGTCCCTGGACGCCTTCAAGGCCGAGGGCCTGGCCTGACCGGCCCCGTGCCCGTCCACCACCCGCCGAACCGACTTCCCAGGAGTACGAACACCATGAGCGCCAGCGTCCGCGTGCCCACCATCCTGCGCACCTACACCGACGACGCCTCCGAGGTGAAGGCCGAGGGCGCGACCCTCGCCGAGATCCTCGACGACCTCGAGGCCAACCACCCGGGTATTCGCGCCCGCATCCTCGACGACAACGGCAAGGTCCGCCGTTTCGTGAACGTGTACGTCGGTGACGAGGACGTCCGCTTCGAGAAGGGCCTCCAGACCGAGGTCAAGGACGGCCAGCAGGTCTCGATCATCCCCGCCGTGGCCGGAGGCTGCTGACCGGGTGAACTGCGGGGGCGGACGCCACTGGCGTCCGCCCCCTTTCTCGTGCCCGGACCGGCCCTGGCCGGAGCCTCGTAGCCTGGGATGAGGATTCTTCCGGGACGAGGGTGGCGATGTCGGCGACACGGTTGTTGGTGCTAGGGGTCGTGCGGATCCACGGTCAGGCACACGGGTACCGGGTGGGCCGCGAGCTCATGGACTGGGGCGCCGAAGAGTGGGCCAACACCAAGTGGGGGTCCATCTACCACGCGCTGCGCAAACTCTCCGCGCAGGGGAAGATCCGGGATTTCGTGGCGCAGGGAGACGAGGAGGCCGGACGTACCTCCTACGCGATCACCGAGGACGGTGAGGCCGAGTTCCGTCGGCTGATGCGCCGGGCGCTCAGCCACGCCGGCAAGGACTACGCCCTGCTGTCCGCCGGGGTCACCCTGATGACCGGGCTGCCGCGCGCCGAGGTGGTCGAGTTGCTGGCGGAGCGGCTCGTCGGGTTGGAGAAATACGCCGAGGAGTGCGCCGAGTTCATCGGGGCCTCCGACACGGAGTGGGGCAAGCCGCCGCACGTCCGCGAGCTCTTCCGGCTCGGGCACCACATGGTCGCCACCGAGGCCGCCTGGACCCGGCAGCTCATCGACTCCTTGGAAGCGGGGGAGTACGTCATGGCCGACGACCATCCCCGTGCCTTCGGACTACCTCCGGCCTGAGCGGTCATCCGCCCGCGTGCACAAGCGCGCGTGGACGTATGTTCGCGGCTGGGCAGCCGCGAACCGTCGACCACGGCGGTGGCGGGGCCAGGAGGGCGGCCCCCGCCATGCGTCTCGTCCGCCGAGCTGCGGCCTACGGGGAGTGGACGCTGATTCGGGCCCACAGCATCTCGTGGTCCGAGCAGGAGATGGACTCGTTCGAGGCCAGCCCGGACCCGATATCCTCGTGCTCCACCCCGTGCGCCGGGTTGGCGCAGTTCTGGGAGGGCTGGGTGACCCGGCTGTCCGTCACCCGCACGTTCGGGCTGGCGAACAGGTAGTCGTACTGGCGGTCGGGCTCCCCGGTGCGCTGGCCCGTGCCACCGTGCACCGCCCCGAAGGTCGAAGCACCCCCGCGACAGAAGAAGTTCATCTCGTTGCCGCACTCGCTCATGAGCTCGCGGAGGTATCCCTGACCGGCATCGGGCCCTAACAGCGTTGAGTAGTAGTCCGGGTGGTAGAGGGAGGACATGGAAGCCTCGTTCGGCTCCATGTTGAGGTCGGCACCGAGGACCACTGACCCTGCACCGTAGTTGTCCCGGATCCGGTCCGCGACCTCTTGGACCTCACCTTCGCGGGCCACCTCGTCTTCCTTGTTCGGTCCGTTGGTCAGATGGGTGGAGCACACGGCCATCGCCAGTTCGTCCGACGACGTGCACACCATGGACCGGTACTCAGTGACGTGGAAGGAGCCCAGGTCGAACCGGCCGACCTCGGCATCGCCCTGGGTGCCGAACCCTTGGCCCTCCTGGATGAGCACCGCGTTTCCGTATCGGGGCGGCACCTCTCCCTTCGCTCCTTCACCGGGTACGTCGCGGCAACGGGCCGGTTCCCTGTTCGCGTTGTCCGGATCAGCGGAGTCAGCCGGCTCGGCCCAGGCGGGTTCGAAAACGTACCCGTAGCCCTTGAGGTCGTCGGCGAGGGCTTCGATCTGGTTCTCGCAGACCTCCTGCAGGGCCAGGGCCAGCGGCCCGCGGTCGCGGACGCTGCTACCGATGGCCCACACGATGTCTTCGGCCTGGCCGTAGTGGCCGACCGAACCGAACATGTTGAACTGGCCGACGATGCCCTCGTAGTCGGCCGGGGCGGTGGTGGCACCATAGCCGGTGTCGGGGGCCGCGGCGGCGGTCTGCCCCGGTGCGGTGAGCACGCCCGCGGTGAGCAGGGCCAACGCTCCGGTGGAGGCCAGCAGGCGCAGCCCGGTGTGTAATCGTGGCTTGGTCATAGCGGGGCTCCTCGATTCGAGTGACGATCCCGCCTGCGCGATCCGAGGGACGGCATCGGCCCGGGGGGTCAGGGGACGCGCGCAAAGCTCTTTTCGAGATTACCGGCGGGGATCCCGCGAAAACAGGCCCTGTGGACAACTGATGGCGGTCACGGCCGGGGCCCGCCGACATCTCCCACCTCCGGTGTGCCGCGTTCGCCGCCCGCTCAGGCCCGTCGGAATCCGGGTAGGGCGTAGCCAAACAACCCGCTTATAAAAACTTGAATATCTGACCCGGGTGCTGCATCCTGACTCTGTATTCAAGTTTTAATACGGAGAGGGCGATGATCCATACACGCGAGCTGACCCGGCATTTCAGGGCCGGCAAGGAGACCGTCGAGGCCGTGCGAGGCGTCGACATCGACGTGGCCGAGGGGGAGCTCGTCGCGCTCCTCGGTCCCAACGGTGCAGGAAAGAGCACCACCCTGCGCATGCTCACCACCCTGCTCGAACCCACGTCGGGAGCGGCCACCGTCGCCGGGCGCGACGTACGCACCGAGCCCGCGGAGGTGCGCCGCCGGATCGGGTTCGTCGGGCAGGGGCACGGTGCCGGGGAGGACCAGCGCGCCCGCGACGAGCTCTACACCCAAGGCATCCTCTACGGGCTCGACCGGCGCACCGCACGCAGCCGTACCGAGGAGCTGCTGGAGGTGCTCGACCTCTCCGCCGCCGCGGGGCGCGAGGTCACCAAGCTCTCCGGTGGCCAGCGACGCAGGCTCGACATCGCGATGGGGCTGATCCACCGGCCCGGACTGCTGTTCCTCGACGAGCCCTCCACCGGCCTCGACCCGCACAGCCGGGCCAACCTGTGGGAGCACGTCGCGCGGTTGCGGGAGGAGTACGGGACGACGGTCGTCCTCACCACCCACTACCTGGACGAGGCCGACTCCACAGCTGAACGGGTCCTGGTCATCGACCACGGCCGGGTGATCGCCGACGGCACCCCCGACCAGCTCAAGAGCCGGGTGTCCGGCGACCTCATCACCCTCGGCTTCGCCGACCAGGCCCAGGCCAAGGGCGCCGCCGAGGTGGCCGAACGGACCTCGCCGCCCGGCGGGGTCGAGATCCGTGACCGGGCCGCCCCTGAGGTGCGTTTCCGAACGGAGCGCGGCGACACCGCCCTGCCGGAGCTGCTCCGCTCTCTCGACGCCGCCGGCCTCGACCTCCGCACCGTCCAGGTGCAGCGGCCCACCCTGGACGACGTGTTCCTGACCCTGACCGGCCGCAGCCTGCGCGAGGGGGACCAGTGACCGCCGTCGACCGCACCGGGGCAGACCCCCAGCGGACCACCGGAGGACTTGCGGGCATGCTGCGCGACACCGCAACCGTCTTCGCGCGCCAGATGCGCCCGATCCTGTACCGGCCGTTCCTGGTCGCCTTCGGGATGCTCCAGCCGCTGCTGTACCTGGTGCTGTTCGCGCCCCTGCTCACCGGGTTGGCGGGCGCCGAGGGCGAGAACCCCTGGCAGTGGTTCGTCCCCGGTCTGCTGGTCATGCTGTCCCTGTTCACCGCCGGGTTCGCCGGGTTCGGTCTGCTGCCGGAGATGGCCTCGGGTGCGCACGAACGGATGCTGGCGACCCCGACCAGCCGGGTGGCACTGCTACTCGGCCGGGTCCTGCGGGACGTGCTCATCGTCCTCGTTCAAATGCTGCTGATCATCGTGCTCGTGGTGCCGTTCGGTTTCCGGACCACGGTGCTGGGGGCGCTCGCGGGTTTCGCCCTGCTCGCGGTCCTCGGGATCGGGTTGTCCACGCTGTCGTACCTGGCCGCGATGGCCGCCAAGCAGACGTACGTGTTCGCGCCGGTCCTCCAGACCGTGATCATGCCGCTGATGCTGCTCTCCGGCGTGCTGCTGCCGATGGAGCTCGCGCCGGGGTGGCTGTACACGCTGTCGCGGTTCAACCCGGTGGCGCACGTGGTGGACGCGGCCCGGGTGCTGTTCAGCGGTGGTGCTTGGGACACCACGGTTCTGCTCGGCTGGGCCATGGCAGCCGGGATGGCCGTACTGGCGCTGGCGCTGGGTGCGCGCTCCATGCGTCGGCTGAGCAGCTGAGTATCCGCGCGCCCGCGGGGTAGTTGAGGGGTGTGCACCCGCGCCCCTCGGCCTCCCTTGGGGGACCCCTGCTGTTCGCCGAGCGCACAAACCTCCAGGAAACGGGACGTTTACGCAGGTGTCGGGCGTTCTTCGGGGAGTGGAAATCGTGACCACATCGTTTGCACTCTCCATGGGCGAGTGCTAAAAATAAGAGTGGTTAGCACTCATCATTGCCGAGTGCTAAGCCGGAGCGAGGCTGCGAGATCGTGGGCCTCCGGCAGCAGGGTTGCCGGTGCGCGCACGGTCGTCCGTCGCGGGCGCATGCCTCGTCCCATCGCGTATCAGCCCGGTCACGGGAGGACAAGAACTCAATGGCAGCCAAACTGATCGCGTTCGACGAGGAGGCCCGTCGCGGCCTCGAGCGTGGCATGAACCAGCTCGCGGACGCCGTGAAGGTCACGCTCGGCCCGAAGGGCCGCAACGTCGTGCTGGAGAAGAAGTGGGGCGCCCCCACGATCACCAACGACGGTGTCTCCATCGCCAAGGAGATCGAGCTCGAGGACCCCTGGGAGAAGATCGGGGCCGAGCTGGTCAAGGAGGTCGCCAAGAAGACGGACGACGTCGCCGGTGACGGTACGACCACCGCCACCGTCCTGGCCCAGGCACTCGTCCGCGAGGGTCTGCGCAACGTCGCCGCCGGCGCCAACCCGATCGGCCTCAAGCGCGGCATCGAAGCCGCCGTGGCCCGCATCAACGAGGAGCTCGGCAACCTCTCCAAGGAGGTCGAGACCAAGGAGCAGATCGCCTCCACCGCCTCCATCTCCGCTGGTGACAACCAGATCGGTGACACCATCGCCGAGGCGATGGACAAGGTCGGCAAGGAAGGCGTCATCACCGTCGAGGAGGGGCAGACCTTCGGGCTCGAGCTGGAGCTCGCCGAGGGCATGCGCTTCGACAAGGGCTACATCTCGCCCTACTTCGCCACCGACCTTGAGCGCATGGAGACGGTCCTCGAGGACCCCTACATCCTCATCGTCAACTCCAAGATCTCCAACAACAACGAGTTCCTGCCCGTTGTTGAGAAGGTCCTGCAGTCCGGCCGTCCGCTGATGGTCATCGCCGAGGACGTCGCCGACGGCGCCCTGCAGACCCTCGTGGTCAACAAGATCCGCGGCACCTTCAAGTCCGTCGCCGTCAAGGCCCCGGGCTTCGGTGACCGCCGCAAGGCCCAGCTCGCCGACATCGCCGTGCTGACCGGCGGCCAGGTCATCACCGAGGAGGTCGGCCTCAAGCTCGAGAACACCGAGCTCGAGCTGCTGGGCCGCGCGCGCAAGGTCGTCGTCACCAAGGACGAGACCACCATCGTCGACGGTGCCGGTGACGCCACCACCATCGCCGGTCGCGTCAACGAGATCCGCAACGAGATCGAGCGCACCGACTCCGACTACGACCGCGAGAAGCTCCAGGAGCGCCTCGCGCGTCTGGCCGGCGGCGTGGCCGTCATCAAGGCCGGTGCCGCCACCGAGGTGGAGCTCAAGGAGCGCAAGCACCGCATCGAGGACGCCGTCCGCAACGCGAAGGCCGCGGTCGAGGAGGGCATGCTGCCCGGCGGTGGCGTCGCGCTGCTGCAGGCCAGCGTCCCCGCGTTCGCGAAGCTGGACCTCGAGGGCGACGAGGCCATCGGTGCCGACATCGTGCGTCGCGCGATCGCCGAGCCGCTGAAGCAGATCGCCATCAACGCCGGCCTCGAGGGCGGCGTCGTGGCGGAGAAGGTCAAGAACCTGGAGCCCGGGTTCGGCCTGAACGCCGCCAGCGGCGAGTACACCGACCTGTTCAAGGACGGCGTCATCGACCCGACCAAGGTCACCCGTTCGGCTGTGCAGAACGCCGGCTCCATCGCCGGTCTGTTCCTGACCACCGAGGCCGTCATCGCCGAGAAGCCGGAGAAGGCGGCGGCCCCGGCCGGCGACCCGACCGGCGGCATGGGCGGCATGGACTTCTAGTAGGTCCGTGATATCCCGGGCCCACGGGCCCGGACGCGCCTGAGGTCCGGATACGCGACCTCGCCCGCGACGACCGGGCGGTTCCCACGGGGGCCGCCCGGTTTCGCTCTTTCCGGGGAGCTGTCGTTCCCGGGAGCGCTCAGTCCAGCCCGGGAAGGGCTCCGGGGCGGTTCAGAGCGCCAGCCAGTCCCGGACGGCGAGCTTCACCTGGGGCGTGAGATCGCTGGCCGCGTAGTCCTCGGCGGGAGCCCAGCGGTAACCGGTGTGCTCCTCGGACAGGACCACCGCGCTGCCGTCGTACGGCAGGGCGAAGGTGAACTGGCGCTTGCGCGTGCCGCGCCGCGAGTCGTAGTCGAACCAGGTGACGAACGGTTCCAACGCGAGCGGTCCGGGGTTCGGTCCGAAGGGCCCGGGCTCCAGACCGAGGACGCCTGGCTTCATGCCGATCTCCTCGGCCAGCTCGCGCGCCAAGCCCTCCAGCAGGCTCTCACCGGGGTCCACCCCGCCCGAGGGCAGGTCCTCGGCGCCCGGGTACGAGGTGTCGTCCGTGCGCCGCCGGAGCAGCAGGATCTCGCCGTCCCGGTGGACGATCGCGCCCACGGCGAACCGCTCGATCCCGTTCCGGCGTGCGCTCTCGACAAGGTGCGTGACGTCCATGCTCCGAACCTAGCGGGCCGGGTGCGAGTGGACGGGCGCGGGCAGGCTGAAGCGCGCGGAAGGTCAGGCTCCCCCGATACCGAGTATGCGGGGAGGAACGCACCCCGGGCGAACCGGTTCGGGGGAACCTGTGGACAGTCGGCCTCAGACCCGGACCAGGGTCAGGTAGGCGAAGCCCATGGTCTCCCGGGCGCCGTGCAGGCGGAAGTGCCGGTGCCCGTCGGCGCGGGCCCGGATCTCGTCGGCGCCGGGGGCGTCCGGGTTCTCCAGGAGCCAGTCCTCCCAGCCCTTGGCGTTCCCGTTCTCTATGACGTCCCACTCGTCCACGGTGGCCTGCTCCACCGCGTACAGCCGGAAGCCGTGGGAGACCGCGAAGTCCACAAGCTCGGGCAGCGGTCGGTACTGGTCCCAGGGCACATCCTCCAGCGCGGCCAACTCGGCGTCGTTCGGCGGCCGCTTCCAGTAGCACTCCCCGAACAGCGCCCTACCTCCCGGCCTCACCAGGTCGGCCAGGGCCTCGAGGGCGTTCGCTGTGTGCACGACGGGGTCGCCGCCCCACACGTGCGTCGAGCCGACGTTCAACACCACGTCGGACGGCTCGCCCTTCCACTCGCCGGCGTCCCCGGCCACCAGCTCGACCCGGTCGGCCAGCCCGCGCTTCTCGGCGTTGGCCAGCCCGTGCCGGATGTTGCCCTCGCCCAGGTCGATGCCGAAACCGGTGGCCCTGGGCTCGGTGGCCAGCGTGCGGAGCAGAAACTCCGCCCAACCGCAGCCGACGTCCACGACGTGGCGGCCCTCGAGCGGGCCGAGCGAGCGGATCAGACGAGCGGCCCGCTCATCGGAGAGCGGGCCGTTGAAGTCGAGGTCTCGGTACAAAGGGGGAATCGCGGGGGTTGCCATCCGAGCAGAGTGACCTGCCCCGGCCCGGCCTGTCCATTGGTTTTCCGTAGCCGGGGTGCTCAGCCGATCGACGCCGTGCCCACCCCACCATCACCAGCCTCGGGTGCGGGTGAAGAGGCCGACGAGCAGGAGTGCGACGCCGCTGGCGGCGGCGATTCCGCTGTAGTTGGAGAGGTCGCTTTCGGAGCTGATGAGTGCGGCCGCGCCGAAGACGAGTGAGAACAGGAAGCCGAAGCCGGAGCCGCTCAGGGCCAGGCGGCGGAAGTAGATCCGGTGCGGGATCGGGCGCAGTGCCCCACCGACACCTGGATCGTCATTGTCAGAGGCGAGCCGTTGCGGTAGGGGGCGAGCGAGAGCGTCCGGGAGGGTGAAGGGGAGCGCGTGGGGGAGGCCGTTCGAAAAGGGCAGGGTGGCGGCAGCCATAGGAATCCTCCAGGTTGCGACGGACAATCGCCCCGAGGTTAGAGCGCACGCCCCTGCACGGACCCGCCCTTGGCCGGAGGCGGCCGTCCACCGACCGGCTCCGGCCCCGACGGCACCCGGTCCCACCACCCATCCCCGCCTGATCAGGGCTGATCACCTGGGTCGATCAGGCGCGGACAGGCGGGGAAGGGTGCCGCTAGGGCCAGTGGTGAAGGTGGCGCACCGGGATCCGGTGCTGGCCCTGGTCGAGCCAGCCCTCCCCGGTGTCCAAACGATGGAGCGCGGCAGTCTCCTCATCGTCCAGAGGGCGGTTGATATCGAGGCCGTGTTCGTCGTAGTCGGGGATGTAGTGGGCCGGGTCGTAGGCCTTGCCGGTTTCGTGTGGCTGGGTGTTCACGTCCCCCTCCTCGGCTCCGGGACCACCGGGGGATGGGGTGCGGGGCCTGGCGGAGGGCCGTGGTGGGCGCGCAGGCGTGCTTCCAGGAGTTCGCTGGTGGGTTCGATCTCGGTGCGCCAGTGGGTGCGGGCGCTGCGGTGGGTGGCGACCCAGAGCGTGCCGGTGTAGGCGAACCTGTGGGTACGGCCCCAGCGACCGGCGAGTTCTCGGAGGACGTCGCCCGGCCGTCGGTGGGAGCGCCCGTGGTCGTCCATGTGGTCGCCGAGGTGATCGGCCTGGCGGATGCAGTGCCAGCGCTGGTGGTGGTCGGTGGTGCCTTGGGCTTCGCACAGTCGCATCAGGCGGCCCGCCTCTCCTGCTGGTGGAGGTAGGTGCGGACGGTGTTGCGCAGAGTTGCGAACTCGGAGCGCTCGTCCGGGGCCAGGTCGCGCACGTAGCCGCGCACCCGCGAACCGCGCCTACGCCCCACCCTGCCCGCCGCCCCGGTGGGAGCGGTGTCCGCTGACGTTCGGGGCGCTCGTTGTCCGCGGAAGGCATCGAGTTCGAAGACCACGGCGGTGCTGCTCTTGCACCGGCCTTCGCTGGCAGCGCCGGTGTTGGCGTCATCGGTGCGCACTCGCCACCCGATACCGCGTTCGCTCAGGTCGATCAGTGTGTTGCCGGGTTCGTGCTCGGAGGACAGGCCCGACAGGCCCGGACGGAAGATGCGCCCTCGGGAGGAGCCGCGTACCTCTGCGGTCTCCGCTGTGGTGCGGGTGGTGCCGGGCCGCTTCGGGGGCAGGTCGGTCCGGTGGTTCAGGGAGAAGGAGTGTTCTGCCGCCAGGGACCGCACGGCCAGCAGATCGGTCGAAGCCAGGTAGGTCATCGCGTCCCCTCCGGTCCAGCGGCGGACGCCTGGGGCCGATGCGGGGTCTCGGTGGTGGGGGTGAGGGCGAAGCCAGATCGCCTGGCAGGGATAGGGTCGTACACGTCAGCGCTCCTCTGAAGCGTTGGCCAGGCCCCGGACGTGCCAGCGTCGCGGGGCTCTCTGATGCGTAGACCCAAGTCTCATGTTGCAAACTTCAAAAAACAAGTCGTTTTAAGAAACTCCGTTAAGGGACTTTGTTTTCTGGGTGGATTTGGGTCCTGTGGCATCCTTTGACTCATGGCAAACAGGAGTACGTCGGCCCCTGCAGCCCCCACGGTCGCCCGGTGGCTGCTCGCCAAGGAACTCCGGCGCCTGAGGGGTGACAGGCAGTTCACCGCCGTGGTCAAGGCGGTCAAGTCCCAGCCATCCTCCCTGGCGCGCTGGGAGTCGGGCAGGGCGGACGGACAAGTCCCCTCCGCGAACAGCCTCGACCGACTCCTCGCCTACTACGAGGTCAGTGACGAAGAGGCCGCCCGCATCATGGAGCTTCGCGCCGTAGCCAAGACCCCTGGCTGGTGGCAGAGCCATGAGGTGGCGAAGCACTACGGGACCCTGATCGGCTTGGAAGCCGCTGCCACCGAGATGAGCAGCTACGAAGCTCAGCTGATCCCCGGATTGCTCCAGACAGAGGAGTACGCGCGTTCGGTCATTACTTCTGGTGCCACAGCGTGGCGGGGTACCGAGGACGAGATCGAAGACCTCGTCAAGGTCCGCATGCGGCGGCAAGAGGAATGGGCGGCACGCGGCACGCCTCACCTGTGGGCGATCATCGGTGAGGCGGCGATTCGGCAAGCGGTGGGCGGCCCGAGTGTGACGCGAGACCAGCTCGCGCGCCTCCTAGACTTGAGCCGCGAACAAACCCGACTCACCCTGCAGGTTCTCCCGTACTCGGCCGGAAGCCACGCAGCCATGGAGATGGCCTGCTTCGCGGTTGTGGATGTAGAGGCAGCGGAGCTGGCCACGGTCTACGTGGAAGGCCCCACCGCGAACCTGTTCTTGGACTCCCCAGGTGACGTCACCCGCTATCGAAGAATCTTCGAGCACTTGCGTAAGTCGGCACTTGGCACGACGGGCACCCGCGCCCTCGTGACTGACGTAATGGAAGGTCTCCCTGATGACACCCCTTGAGTTCCGTAAGTCCTCCTACTCCGGGAGCCAGGGCAACTGCGTCGAGGTCGCCGACTCCTCCCGGGGCGCAGCTGTGCGCGACACCCAGAATCGGGAGTCTGGGCACCTGGCCTTTGGTCCCGCTGAGTGGGCGGCGCTGCTGGCGACCGCGTGTAGTGAAAAGTCCTAACTGACGCAGTAAGAGGGCCCCGGTAAGGGCCAGGGCCTTCTCTGCGTTCATCCGCCATCACTCTGCCCCTGGTCGGCGCTCCAGGGAAGGAACCGGCAGCGCGGCTAGCTTGCAGCGCCGTAGAGATGTGCGCAGCATGGGGCGGACGAGGCGTGAGCTTCCCCGATACAGACAGGATGCGCCGGAGCAGTAACGGCTGTCACCTCGAACTTCCACAGGCTGTGGATAACGCCGACTCGCCGCCCCGAGGGCTCAGAGCTCGACGGGATGGTCCCAGTGCTCCCCCACTCGGGCACACTCGACCCTGTATGAGTCACGATGCGGGCCGATCTCCAGTGAGAAGGAGTCCAGAGCCGGGAACCCCGCGTCCGCCAGGGACTGGTATGCGTCGGCCAGGTCACGGCTCAGGGTCCGATCCTTCTCACCGGTGACCGAGCAGTCCGGCCACACGTAGGCCCATGCATCACCGGCGCCCATCCACACGATTCGACCATGGCCGTCCTGGAACGGCCGCACCCCCGTGCCCATGCGCACCCCCGGCATCATGAGAAGCAGATGGGGCATCATCCCCGAACCGATCAGCTCCACGGAACCGACCGGGAAAGTTCCCGTGGGTTTCGGAGGGCGGCCGAGACCGGGGAAGGGAAGTCCTTCCACCCGCTGGGTGCGATCGCGCATGAAAGCCGCGTCTCGGACGAGGGGGCCTCGCAACCGGCCGTCTCGCTTCGTCAGCGCGGCCACCGGTGTGCTGTGCGCGGCAGGATGTGGACTCCAAGGGACCACGAGTGAGCCACCGTCGGCCAGTGCGGCTGACCACGGATCCGGAACACGGGTCACCGCGTAGGTCGCGATGACCGCGTCGAACACCTCGCCTTCGGGAGGGGCAGCGGCAGTCCGGACGGTGACGCCGGTTCCGGTGAGCCGCTCCCTGGCCAGGGCCGCCACACCGGGGTCGATCTCCACACTGGTGACCGACCCCTTCTCGCCCACAAGGGAGGACAGGACCGCGGCGTTCCACCCGGAGCCGGTGCCGATCTCCAGCACCCGCATGCCTTCCTCGATTCCGGCGGCGGCGATCATGTCCGCCATGACCTGCGGGGCCGACGACGAGGAACTGGGTTCGTTACGAGGTCCGGAACCACCATCGTTGGCCTGGACGGTGACCGCGTCGCCCCCGTAGACCAGGTGCGCCCATCGGTCGGGGGCGGTGGTTCGGTAGAGCGGTAGACCGAGCGCGTCGGGCCAGATCATGTCGGGGATGAAGCGGTGCCGGGGATGAGCGGCGAAAGCTTCCCGAATCGCCTCGTCGGTGTCCAACCTCTCCACCAATGCTGTGTGGAGTGTGCCGAGGTCGTCCGTCACGCTTCTCCCGTCCCGCTGCAGCCAGTGCAAGCGTAGTCACGGCGACAGCTCCTCCACGGAAACCCCGTAACGGCGGGCGATCGCGGTGGCGCGGTCGCGCAGCCTGGCACGCAACCACTCCGGGGCCACGACCTCCGCGTCCGCGGTGAGCTGCCACAGCGCCCAATCTGCGTGCCTTGCGTCCTGGAAGGTCACCTCCAGCCGCAGCCAGCCGTCCGCGTCCGGCTCCTCGGCTCGGACGGCCAGCGCGGTGCCCACGATCTCTTCCCGTCGCGCCGGGTTCACCCGGACCAGCACGGTCACGTGGTCGCTTCCGGACAGGAACCGTGCGCTGCGTTCGCGCCAGGCCCGGTCCAGGTCGACCCGGTCCGGCCGCTCCGCGGCTTCGGGCAGCTCTTCGGCGGCCAGTACCCGCGACAGCCGGTAGGTGCGGTCTGCGCCGGACCTGGTGGCCAGCAGGTAGCCCTGGTCGCGCACGGTGACCAGGCCGACCGGGTCCACCGTGCGCCATTGGGGCTCCTGGTCCTTGGCCGCGTAGTGGATACGCAGCTTGTGCCCGGCCAGCACCGCGTTCCGGACCTCGGCCATAGTGCTGTCGGGCACTTCCTCGGAGGCGAGCGGATGCGCGAGCAGGTCGGTCTCCGGGTCGACGAGCAGCCGCTGGGCCGCGTCGCTCGCGACGGCCCGGTGGCTTTCCGGCAGCGCGTCGACCACCTTGCGCATCGCCGAAGCAAGTGCCGGTCCGAGGCCGAAGACCTGGTCGCCGCGGCCCGATCCGGCGACCAGCAGGGCGAGGGCCTCGTCGTGGTTCAGCCCGGTGAGCTCCGTCCGGAAGCCGGACAGCAGCGCGAAACCGCCGTGGCGGCCGCGTTCGGCGTAGACCGGGACCCCCGCCGCGGAGAGCGCCTCGATGTCGCGCAGCACGGTGCGGGTGGAGACCTCGAGCTCGTCGGCGAGCGCGTCCGCGGTCAGTCGGCCGCGCTCGCGGAGCAGCAGCACCAGCGAGACCAACCTGTCAGCGCGCATACGAGAACTCCTACCAGAAATCATGACAGGAGGTGTCGTGATTCGTTGGCAGGCTTCCCGACACGACGCCGGAGGCCGCGGCCACCGAGCCGGTGGGCCCCGTCCCGTCGATGAACCGAGAAGAACCGAGAAGTACCGCGATGAAGCGCGACGAACCGAATGGAGCTGACGTGGCGATGGAGCGAACGGCGGTCAACCCGTGGACGTGGTCAGCGGAGCTGGGTTACAACCAGGGTGAGGTCGTCTCCGACAGCACCCGGACCCTGTACTGCTCCGGGCAGACATCGATGAGCGCGGACGGCAAACCCCAGCACGCCGACGACATGGGGGCGCAGCTGGCGCTGAGCCTCGACAACCTGGAAGCCGTGCTCGGCGAGGCGGACATGTCCCTCGCCAACCTGGTGCGGCTCAACGTCTACACCACCGACGTGGACCGGCTCTTCGAGCACTACGGCGTGCTGGCCTCCCGGTTGGGCGCGGCCGGGGTGGCACCGACCACCACGATGCTCGGGGTGACCCGGCTCGCGGTCAGCGACCTGATCGTCGAACTCGAGGGCACCGCCGTCGCGTGACGGCGCTCCGCCGCAGCAGGAGCTGCCGGTGAAACAGCACGAGCAGGCAGGCGGGTGATTTCCGGTGCTCAATCTGGTCACCGTCGGCGTCTACGGCTTCGCTAGCGAGTCGTTCCTGCGCCGACTACGGGACGCGGACACCCGCCTGCTCATCGACGTACGCCAGCGCCGCGGCGTCCGCGGGCCCCGGTACGCCAGCGCCGCGGCGTCCGCGGGCCCCGGTACGCCTGGGCGAACTCGCGTCGGCTACAGGCGGCCCTTGCCCGGGCCCGGATCGCCTACGAGCACCACCCCAAGCTGGCCCCCACCACCGAGTTGCGCCAGCTCCAGTACGCCGCAGACGCCCGCCAGCGGGTCGGCAAGCGCTCCCGCCGCGAGCTCGCCGCCGAGTACACGCGCCGCTACACCGCCGAGATCCTCGACCCAGTCGACCTCACGCCGATCGTGTCAGTGCTGCCGAGCAGCGGGACCGCTGCGCTGCTCTGTGTCGAGCGCGACCCGGAAGCCTGCCACCGCTCGTTGATCGCCCAACGGCTGGCCGAACAGCACCCCGTGACCACCGACCACCTGCGCCCGATGTGACGCGCGAGGCGGGGCCACCAGCCGACGCGGCGACGGGATCCCTGTTTCGGCGGGAAGCCCCGGGCTATTCTGCGAAGTGTCGGGTGGACGGGAGCTCAGGGCGCTAATCTCCTGTCCGGAGGTGCGAGCGAGATGAGTCTGGCGATGTCGGAAACCGCCCCGGAGACGGGGATGTCGCGATGGGACTATGTCCTGGGCACCTGGAAAGAGCTGAACGTGCCCGAAGGATGGCGGGCCGAGATCATCGATGACAACGGAGTCGTGCTCGTGGCGCCCCCTTCAGACCCCCACAACATCATTGCGGATCGAGTGAATCGCGCCCTGCTGCGCGTGATTCCCGACGATTGGGGCGTCTACCAGACGTTGGGGATCCAGCTGTCGAAGGTCGAGCGGTTGTACATGCCGGACCTCGTGGTCATGCCTGAGAGTATTGTGCTCGACCCCTCCAGGACCCCCTGCCCCGCTGATGAGGCCGAGCTCGTGGTGGAGATCGTCTCCAAGAGCAGCATGGACACTGACCGCAAGAAGAATCTGTGGGGCTACGCGCACGCCCCTGTTCCGCTCTACCTTTTGGTCGACGGCTGGGACGAGGCCGGGCCCTCAGTCACTCTGCACGAGCAGCCCGGCAACGGTCGGTACAACAAGGCCACCACGGTCGACTTCGGGGACAAGATCCGGCTGCCGGAGCCGTTCGACCTGGAGATCGACACCTCGCGGTTCCCCGGCCCCGACCAGTGGCCCGCCTGAGCACCATGTGCTGGGGCCGGAACCCCCGGGGGTCGGGGGTCGGGGTGAAGCCCTAAGGGAGCGCCGGTAGGGACCCGGGTGGGGTGGGGGCGTCACCCGATGGTGCGGGGGTGCGCCCCGGCTCAGGCTGGTGCCATGGCTGAAACCACCCCCCGGAACACGCACGTCGACGCACCTCCCCGGCCCAACCTCGTCCTGCGGATCTCCGCCGTCCTCATCGCCGCCTCGCTCATCTGGCTCTCACTGCCCCTGATCAACAACGCACTGGGCCTGGAAGGTGAAGGGGGCGGCGACCTCGCGCACTGGGTCAACGCCCTGGTCGCCTTCTCCCTGGCCGTCCCCATGGTCTGGCTCGCCCGCCGCTACCTCGACCGCCGGCCGTGGAGCGGCCTGGGCCTGTCCGGGCCCCGCGAGGCCTGGCGGCCGCTACTCCTCGGTGTGCTCGCGTGGACGCTGCCCGCGGCGGTGGGCCTGGCCCTCGCGCTCGCCTTGGGCGTCTCCGTCACCCCGAACGCCCCGCCGGGCGAGATGGTACTCACCGTGCTCGTGCTGGTACTGCTGGTGCTGGTCTACGAGGCAGTGCCGGAGGAGCTGATCTTCCGCGGCTACCTCTACCGCAACCTCAACACCGCGATGTCGGCCTGGCTGACCGTGGTCGTCCAGGCGGCGCTGTTCACCCTCTTCGGGACGGCGCTGTGGGTGTTCCTCTCGGGCTGGGACGTCCTCGGGGAGCGCCTGCCGCTGTTCTTCGGGATGGGCTTGGTGATGGGCTGCATCCGCCTGGTCACCGGCAGCGTCTGGGCCTGCGTGGGCTTCCACCTGGCCTTCCAGGTCGTGGCCCAGGCCCTGCTGGGCGGGAACCTGTTCGTGGTGGACGACGTCGCCACGGCGATGGGCACGGTCCTCCTGCTTCCGCTCGTGCTCGGGGTGTCCGTCACCATGGCGCTCAGCAGGAAGACCGGGAACTGGAGCGACCGGATCCCGGACCCGGTGGGGGCCGACCGCGCCGACTGAGCCCGCGGCCCCAGGACACCGTGCCCCTCAGGACAGTGCCCTCCGGACAGCGCCCTCAGGACACCTCGCCCCGGCCGTGCAGGACCTCCACCAGCTCCCGCACCGCCGGGGCGCACAGGTGCCGTTCGGCGTGGTTGATCCAGGTGACCTCGAGGATCTCGCTGTCGGGCACGATCTCCCCGTCGTGCTCGGCGCGGTAGCAGATCATCCGCACCCGTGTCCCCGGGACCTGGTCGTGCGCCTCCTGGTCGATGACGGCCACCCGCTGGAAGGTGCCCGCCCGCAGAACCACGCTGACCTCCTCCAAGGACTCGCGGGCCACGGCCTCCTCATCGCTCTCCCCGGGCTCGCGCTTGCCGCCCGGTACGTACAGCAGGTCCTTGCCCTCGGGCCGGACGCACAGCAGTCGGCCTTCGCGGACGTGGACCCAGGCGAGGGCCTCGATGACGGGTGGGCTGTCAGCAACCGGGCGGGAATCAGCAACCGGGCGGGAACTCGACGACATCTGGCCACTTTAGGCCGTGCCGGACCCGGCCGATCCGCTGCCCGGCAGACAACCGAGCCGCTAGCATCCCGAGTGTCAACGGTTGCGTACACGCACGGCCCCGGGCGCCCCCGGCCGGGCCACGGCGAGAAGCGGACGGCTATGACCCCATCCACCCCCGGGACCGAACCGGGCCTCGGCCCCGACCCCTCTGCCGAGCACCCGGGCGACGTGCCCGGCCCCCTCCTCGCGGAGAGCTCCAGCGGGGGCATCCCCTCCCAGACCGGCGAGCAGCGGGAGGCCCGCGAACAGGCCTACAACCTGTACAGCGCGGCGATCGGTGCCTGCTTGGCGCGGCGGGAGAAGGAACCCTCGTTCGTCGAGCGGGCGGCGCTCCTCTTGGCGGAGGAGGCACGCCTGCCCTTCATGACCCCCGACGAGGTCGGCAAGGCGTGCGACACCCTCCCGGGGATCATCGCCGAACTGCGCTCCGAGCCCGTGCGCGCACCTCAGGGAGCCAGCCCGGACGACCTGGGGCGGGAACTCTCCGATGAGGCCCTGGGGTCCCTGTTCGGCCTCGTCCTGCGCGACCGGCTCACCGGGGAGCCGCGCGAGCACCCCCGCCTGCTGCTCTTCGGCGGCCAGCCCGGATCCGGCAAGTCCACCCTCCAGCGCCTCGTCCTGCCGGTCCTGCCCCCGGGGACGGTGAGCTACGACGGGGACGACCTGCTGCGGCTCTCACCCGACTACGAGTGGTCGATGACCGCCGACGACCGGGCCGCCTCCACCGCCGTGTCGCGGCAGATCGGCGGCCTGCACGGGCACGCCATGGAGCACGTTCGGGAAGGGCGGTTCGACGCGGTGTGCAGCCACCCGCTCGGCCGCGCGGACTGGGCGGCCTCGTGGGTACTGGCCTTCAAGGACGCCGGCTACCGGGTCGAGGTCGCCTTCGTGGCCACACACTCCTCGAACAGCCGCTTCGGCATCGCCGACCGGCACGCGCGCGCCACCCGTGACCAGGGGTTCGGACGCTGGCTCCCGGAAATCCACCACGACCGCTTCTACCTCGGTGTGCCGAACACCGTGGAGTTCCTGGAGACGCACCGTCTGGCCGACTCCGTGTACGTGCTCTCCAGGGACGGCGAGGTGCTCTACGCCAACCACCAGGTCCACGGGGAGTGGTCCACCGAGCCGTTCGGCCGGATCGCGTTGGAGGCCGAAAGGGGCCGACGCGAGCTCTGGCGCCCCGACCACACACTCTAGGATCACCCCTCATGGATATTTTCGCCGCCAACCCCCTCCTGGTGAAGCAGCCCAAGCGCTTCATGGTCGACGTCTCCGACTACATGGTCTACGACGCCTACGGACGGCAGATCGCCTGGGCACGGGAACAGGGCGCCGACGCGGGCATGCAAGTGTTGCGCCACCTCGCCCGGAGCACCGGCGGCTTCGAGCGCCGGGTCTACGTGACCGACCTGTACGGGCACCACCGGCTGGTCATCCAGAAGCACTGGTCCTGGATGACCGCCACGACCGCCGTGAACTTCCCTGACGGGCGGCCCGTGGGCACGATCGAGCAGGACCTGAAGTTCTTCGGGTCCAAGTTCACCCTGCTGGACCCGTGGAAGAGGCCGGTCGGCTACATCGAGGGCGACTTCGTCGGTCACGACTTCAAGATCACCGACCACGCCGCGCACGAGGTCGCCCGGGTGGACCGCAAGATCCCCGACATGGGGGAGATCTTCACCTCCGCGGACAGCTACGCGCTGCACCACCGCTACCCCTCGCTGCCCGAGCCCCTGCGCACCCTCGTGGTGGCCTCGGCCATCGCCATCGACCTCGTCCTGCACGAAGGTTCCTGAACCGCTGCCGACGTGGCCGGGTCAGGCCCGTGCCCTCGGCTCCGGCCCCGGCTCGGTGGGATGCGGCAGGAGCGCGGGCTCAGGGCTCCAACTTGGCCATGGCGGCACGGTCCTCGGCACCGAACTGCTCCTCCAGGTCCTCCGGGGAGGCGTCCAGGTCGATCCGGGCGAGCGGTACGCCGCGGGCCGACTCGATGGCACCGAGGCGGCGCAGGGCGCGGTCGCTTGCGTACTCCAGGAGCTCGCCGGGCGGGAGTTCGTAGCGCTGGACCTCAGGGTCGTCCGAGGGGGTGTCACCGCGCTCGACGGTCCCCATCACATGGGGCAGGAGCTCGTTGAGGCGCTCGCTCACCACGTCCCAGTTGCTGTCGTCGGCGGCCACGTGGCGGCGGCAGGTGAAGGTACCCCAGGCCATGTGGCGGCGTTCGTCGTCGCCGATCCGGCGGATGATCTGGCGCATGCCGGGGAAGATGCCGCGCACGGTGCACACGTGGTTCCAGGCGTAGTACCCGGTCAGCGCGAGGGAGCCCTCGATGATGTGGTTGTAGGTGACTGAGGCGCGGACCTGGTTGCGGGGGCTGGGGTCGTCCAGGAGGCTTTCGAGGGAACCGGGGAGCTCCTCGTAGAAGAGGGCGCGGTAGGCGGGGTTGGCGTTGACGAACCCGTGGAGGTCGTCCCGGACGCCGATCGCGTCGAGCCACATCCGGAAGGCCTGGACGTGCTTGGCCTCCTCGAAGGCGAACTGGGTCAGGTACATCTCGTCGCCCAGGCGGCCTTCGGCGGCCATGGCGCGCAGGAAGGGCTGGAGGTCCTCGGTGACCGCTTCCTCGCCCGCCACGAAGAAGGCGCACAGCCTCAGGATGCGCGTCTGGGCTTCCTCGTCGAGCTTCTTCCAGTCCTCGGCGTCCTGGCTGAAGTCGATGTCGGCGGGGTTCCAGAACTTGGCGTTGCCCTTGACGAACAGCTTGAGGGGGAGGGAGTCCCAGTTGAGGCCACCGCCGCGGAGGGAGTGGAAACCACTGCGGTGCTCTGTGGCGGGGGCTTCGGTCATGAGGGGTACCTCCGTAAGAGTGTGGTGCCCTCATGATTGGACACGGAGAGGCCTCGTGTAAACCCCTGGTCGTGGCCTGGATCACTGTGGCGTGGGCGCGGGTGCCGTGCGCCGGATCCCCGCCCCGACCCGCGATCCGGTCAAGGCCAGCGGCGATCCGACCCCGCCGAAACGGTACGGTCAGGGGGTACGAATCTTGGAACGATCCGATCGGGGGACGACGTGTTCTGTGGTGATCCCGGCAGTCCGGGTTACGCCGCGTGCGCCGCCCAGTCCCAGCTCTTCGCGCTGGCCTCGGTGATCCCCGCGCTGCTCGGCCTCGCCCTGATGGTGGCCGCCTTCACCGCGCCCTCGGTCCGAGGCGACCGGGTGCTGCGCACCCGGACCCTCAGCTACTCCCTCGTCGCCTGGGGCATCGCCGCCGCCACCTACGCCATCGGCGTCCTGCCCTCGGTCTGAAGCAGCGGTCCCGGCCCTTCCGCCCCGGCCCTTCCGCCCCGGGCCTTCCGACCCGGCCCTTCCGGTCTCCCCGTCAGGTCTCCTCGTCGGCGAGGAGGTCGCCCGCGTCGGTGATCCGGTACGCGTAACCCTGCTCGGCGAGGAACCGCTGCCGGTGGGCGGCGTACTCCTGGTCCAAGGTGTCCCGGGCGATCACCGCGTAGAAGCGCGCGGTGCGGCCGTCGGTCTTGGGGCGGAGCACCCGGCCCAGCCGCTGGGCCTCCTCCTGGCGGGAGCCGAAGGAACCGGACACCTGGACCGCCACCCCGGCCTCGGGGAGGTCGATCGAGAAGTTGGCGACCTTGGAGACCACCAGGGTGCGCAGTTCACCCGTGCGGAAGGCCTCGAACAGGCGCTCGCGCTCCTTGTTGCGCGTCTCGCCCTTGATCACCGGGGCGTCCAGCGACTCCCCGAGATCGTCGAGCTGGTCGATGTAGGAACCGATGACCAGAACCTGCTCCTCCGGGTGCTGCTCCACGATCCGCCGTACCACGGCGGTCTTCGTCTCCGAGGAGGCACAGAACCGGTACTTGTCCTCGGGCTCGGCGGTCGCGTACGCCAACCGCTCGGACTCCGACAGGTCCACTCGGACCTCCACGCAGTCCGCGGGGGCGATCCACCCCTGGTTCTCCATGTCCTTCCACGGGGCGTCGTAGCGCTTCGGCCCGATCAGTGAGAACACATCGCCCTCCCGGCCGTCCTCGCGGACCAGGGTCGCGGTCAGTCCCAGGCGGCGACGGGCCTGGAGGTCGGCGGTCATCCGGAAGATCGGCGCGGGCAGCAGGTGGACCTCGTCGTAGACGACCAGGCCCCAGTCCTTGGCGTCGAACAGCTCCAGGTGCGTGTACGCGCCCTTTCTCCGGGCCGCCATGACCTGGTAGGTAGCGATGGTGACCGGGCGGATCTCCTTGCGGCTCCCCGAGTACTCACCGATCTCGTCCTCGGTGAGGGACGTCCGCTTGAGCAGCTCGGCCTTCCACTGGTGCACCGCCACCGTGTTGGTCACCAGGATCAGCGTCGTCGCCCCGGTCATCGCCATCGCCGCCGCGCCGACGATCGTCTTGCCGGCCCCGCAGGGCAGCACGACCACGCCGGAGCCGCCCGCGTGGAAGCTCTCAGCCGCCTCCTGCTGGTAGCCGCGGAGCTCCCAGTCGCCGTCGGCCAGATCGATCTGGTGGGCCTCACCGTCGACGTAACCGGCGAGGTCCTCCGCGGGCCAGCCGATCTTCAGCAGGGCCTGTTTGAGGTTGCCGCGCTCGCTGGGGTGGACCGCGACGGAGTCCTCGTCCAGGCGCTCGCCCAGCATCCCCTTGAGCTTCTTGGCCCGGACGACCTCCTCCAGGACTGCGCGGTCGGAGGACTCCAGCACCAGCCCCCGGACCGGGTCGCCGATCAGCTTGAGCCGCCCGTAGCGGTCCATCGTCTCGGCGATGTCCACGAGCAGGGAGTGCGGTACCGGGAACTTGGAGAAGGTGATGAGCGCGTCCACCACCTGCTCGGCGTCGTGTCCGGCGGCGCGCGCGTTCCACAGCGCCAGCGGGGTGATCCGGTAGGTGTGGACGTGTTCGGGTGCCCGTTCGAGTTCGGCGAACGGGGCGATGGTGCGGCGGCACTCCGCAGCGAGTTCGTGGTCGATCTCGAGGAGGAGCGTCTTGTCGGACTGGACGATCAGGCAGGACACGCGGGACCTTCCTACAGGTGCGGAGAAGAGGGCGGCTCCACGTGCAACACCGCAGGCCTTCGGAACATGCCCGTCAGGCGGCCAGCATCAGAGTGAAGAACAGGGCGCCGACCAAAACGAAGATGCCGATGGCCACCCCGTTGGAGATCCAGGCGTAGCGCGTGTAACGCTCGGCCTTCTCGTGGTCGTGCGATTCGTTCAGGGCCAGGGAAGAGAAGACGAGACCGGCGATCGCGACCAGGTTGCAGCAGGAGACCGCAAGGATGATGGACGTCACCAGGGCGCCGATCGCGATGCCCCGGGAAGGGGGCTCGACGTAGTACCCGCCGGGCGGCGGGTAGGGCGGCGGGTAACCCCCGCCGTAGGGGTTGTTCGGGTCGCCGGGGTACCCGGGGCCGGGCGTGCCGTACTGCCAGTTGTCGCTCATGGTGTTGCTTCCGTGCGGCAGGGGCGCGGAGCGCGCCCGTAGGTGGAGGCCGGTGCTGTCAGACACCGACCAAGAGGAACAGCACCGCCAAGACGACCACAGGTACCAGGAAGACCGCGGACAGTGCGAGGAAGACGAAGGTGCACGCCCACGTGTACCGGATGTAGCGGTCCACTTCGTCGGCGTCCGGGACCTTGGCCAGGGCGAAGATCCCCAGGGCGATGCCCGGGAGGTTGGTGGCCAAAGCGAAGAACCAGAACCCCAGGTACATGCCGAAAGCCGGGATCACCAGGGTGCACAGCGCCACGACGAGGGCGGCTACGGCCCCGCCGACGCGCGCCGGCGGGCCCGAAGGGCGCGGGGCCCCCGGCACCGGTGCCATCGGCGGCGCGGCGAACGGGGCCGCCGGAGGCGCGGTCGCGGCCTTCCGGGGAGCTTCCGTGGGCGCGGCGCTTCCCGGGACGGTGGTCCGTCCCCGCTCCCAGAAGGCCCTGGGGTTGCTCGGGTCGCCGTTCACCGCGCTCCATCTCTTTCCGCACCGCGCATCCTCACATGGGGTCGCATACCCGTCCTACCCTGTTCGGATGCGGACACCGGGGGTCCGGTTCTGTCAAACCGGGGTCACCACTGCGGGACCGGGACGATTCCCTCGATCCAGCTCCCCGCCTGCGTGAACACCACGAAGGTGAGCACCAGCATGACGAAGAACATCACCGCGGCGGCACCCAGGCAGTACCAGGAGTACCGGGTCAGGACCTCGGCCTGGTCAGGGCGCCCCCGGTCGCGGGCGTGGGCGGCCCGCACCGCGAACGTGATCCCGGCGATGCCGAAGATCCAGTTGGCGCAGCACAGGGCGGTGACCGCGTGCAGGATCAGCGCCATGGTCGAACTGTTGGCGCCGCCGGTCGTGCCCACCGGTGCCGAGTCCCGGCGGTCGTCCCCGCGTTCCGGCCGGTCGTCCTCGCGCTCCCGCTCGGGAGCCCGGTCCCGCCCTTCCGGGGCACGGTCGCCCTGCCCCCGGTCACGTGGGGAGGAGGCTCCAGGGGGCAGCGGTGCGTTGCTCATGGGGATCTCTTCCGGCGTCCGGGCCAACCGATCTGAGGACACTCTAGGGGCTTGGTGCCGCTGGGCGGTCGGAGGCGGGGTCGGCCGCAGCCCCTGGTGCGCCTGAGCTCCAACGGTGAGGTGGCGTTCCCTTCCGGTCAGTTCTCGTCGAGTTCGGCCACGCCGGTGATGCGGTGGATCGCGAACCGGTGCACGGCGTCCCTGGTGGTGTCGTAGGCGGTCAGGAAACCGCCGTCCACGCGGGTGGGTTCCACGATCCGGCTGACCTGGCGGCCGTCGGTGTCCGTGTAGCCGATCCAGACCCTGCGCTCGCCCTCGGCGGCTTCCGCCAGCACCTCCATGACGGCGGTGGCGCGGGAACCGGCGGTGCCTCCTTCGGGCAGGGACACCGGGATCCGGGCGATGTTGGCGGCCTCGTCACCGGCGCGCAGAGCGCGTACGGCGGCCTGCGTCAGTTCCGCGGTCGGCGCGTTCTCGGAGGGGGAGGAGGGTTCGGGCTCGGCGCGGCGGACCTCGGGCCGGCTCAGCCGCATCGTGCCGTCGCCGCTCTCGGGCACCGGGTGGTAGCCCAGCTGCCGGAGCCGCTCGGTCAGGGCCGACCGGTTGAGCCCGCTGACCACCACGGTCGGGGCCAGCAGCAGGAGCTCCAGGTCGGCGGCCCGGCGGTCGGCCACCAGTTCGGCCAGCAGGGCGGGCTCGTCGCAGCGCAGGTAGCTGGAGGCCGATCCGGTGCGCAGCCTGCCGTGCCTGCGCCCCACGTCCGACACCAGGTAGCGCAGTGCCTGCGGCAGCGGCGTGCGTGAGTGGCGCTCCAGCAGGCCGGTGATGTCGGCGACCCCGCGTCCGGCGTCCAGTGCCCGGCGGACCGAGTCCTCGGTGAAGCGGTACACGGTGGCCCCGCCGGTGGACTCCACGTCGGCGGTCAGGGCGAGCTCGCGTGCCAGCTCGGTGACGAGCGGGCCCGGGGCCACGGCGGTCAGGTCGCCCTGGACCAGCACGTAGTCCAAAGGCTGGGGCAGTTCGGCGGACAGGACCCGCGCGGCGGTCTCCTCGTCGCCGGCGAGCAGGAGCCGCGTGTGTTCGGCGAGCGCTCCCATCCCGGTCAGGCCGAGCGCGGCCGCCTCGGTCGCCGCGGCGCCCACGAGCTCGGTGTAGACCGGCGACTGGCGGCGCGGGCGGCGCCAGTCCAACCGTGCCGCCAGCGAACCCTCTGTGGGCGCCAGGCCCGCTTCGGTCGCGCCCATCTCGGTGAGGACGTCGCGGCGGGCCTGCGGGGCCGCCGGGCGGACCAGGCCGGGGCCGAGTACGTTGCGCACCCGGCCGCCGGAGTCACGCGATCCGGTCAGGGACGCTACCCGGTCCGAGCCGAGCCAGGCCCGGGCCAACTGCAGCCAACGGCGTTCCGGTGTGCGCTGGCGCCACAGGTCGTACTCGCGGGTGGGGAGCCATTCGCCCTCCAGCCGGTGGTCCGTCCCGATCAGCCCGGCGGCACGCGTGACCTCCAAGTACAGGGCGGCGGTGTCCTCGTCGGTGTCCATCACCTGGGACGCCCGGCGCAGGTCGCGTACGCCCAGGCCGCCGTTGCGCAGGACCGCGGCGGGGTCGTCGGACCAGCGCTCCAGCAGCTCCTCCACCCCGCGCAGCACGCTGAAGGCCTGTCCAGCAGCGGCCCGGGCAACCGTGGTGGGGGATCCTTGACGGCCCTCCAAGTCTGGCGGGTCCGTGCTGACATCGCCGAACAGCTGCCCGGAGCGCAGGTGCAGACCGACCTCGCGGGGCAGGGTCAGAGTGTCGTCGCCGGTGGCCACGAGCAGGCCCCGGGCGATGAGCGTCTCCACCGGAGAGGAGGCGGTGGCCAGGGTGATCTCGCGGCGGGCGTCGGAGACCGTGCCGTTGGGCGGTCCCCAGGCGAGGCTGTCCAGCAGACGGTGGGCGGCCGAACCGACCTGGGAGATGAGGGCCCCCACCTGAGAGGGGTCGGTGAGGGCGGTGGCGACGGTCTCCACGGGGCTGTCGGCGGTGCTGTGCGGCACCAGGTCGTCGGCGAGCCGCTTGGCGGTGCCGTGCGGCAGCGCGGCCAGGAGGACACGGGCGGGCGGACCCAGTTGGGCGGGCTGGGGGAGGAGCTCGCGCAGGACCTGGACGGGGCGCAGACGCCCCTGGTCGGGCCAGACGAGGGCAAGGGAGGACAGCGTGTCCAGGGCGTGGTCGAGCGGGTCCTTCCCAGCGGAGGCGGAAGGGGTGAGATCGAGCCCGCGAGCGATGTCCTCGGGGCGCGCACCGACCGGTTCGGACAGCCGGTCGTCTCCGAGGGCGACCACGGACTCCAGGACCTGGAGGGTGAACCGGTCGAGCCGCTCCAGGGCGCGCAGCACGGCGTTGCGCGAGGTCGCGCGATGCGCCAGGGCCCCGATATCGGCGGGAACCGGCTGGGCCAGGTCCGGCCGGGCGTTCAACAGGGCGGTGAGCTCTTCGTCGGAGCGGGAACGCAGCCAGGAGGTGAACGTGGGGGGACGCCCCGAAACGGCTGTGCCGTCGGGGGCGCCGGTGCCCTGGACGGGCTCGGGTCGCGCGTTGTCGGTCATCGTGTCAACGCTAAGCGATGGCGGCTCGGAGAGCGCACCCCTCCCCTTCTGACCCTTGCCGCCACCCCCTTCACCGCGTTCCTGAGCCGTATCGGGAGGGAATTCTTCGACCGAAATTGCGGAGGAGGGGTTAAAAGGCAGGTCATTGTGGGCCAATATGGGTCCATGACCCAGCGCTCCGAACAAGTGGTACTCGACTACCTCTCCAAGGTCGGGCTCGCGCTGCACGGTCGTGTGACGGCGAAGGAACGGACCGCCTACCTGACGAGCCTGCGTGCGCGCATCGATGAGCGGCGTGAGGCGGCCGAGAACGACGACGTTGACACTGTGCGGCGGATTCTCCGTGGTTTCGGCTCCCCCCGGCACATCGTGGAAGAGGAGCTCACCGGTCGCGAGTTCGACCTCGAAGACGACGAGATGATCCCGAACAAACCCAGACACGCAGACCGTCCGCCCCCGCCCTGGCGCGGCGGACCCAGCCAGGGATTCATGGCCCTCCTCGAGGGGCCCAGCCAGACCGACATGCGCATGGACGGAAAGGTCACGCGCAAGCCGGGTGTGGCACGCGGCAGCCTCCTCCTGGTGCGGCACCACCCGCCCGAGGCCGTAGCCCTGGCCGTGTACGTCCTGGCCGGGCTGTGGTGGGACGTCGCCTTCCTGTGGGTGCTCGGCGCCGCCCTCATCGTGCTCAGCACGGTGTGGAACAGCCGCGACAAGTGGATCGGGGTGGGCGTCCCGCTGTTCGCCTGTGTCGTCGGCATGATCCTGTGGACCGGCGACGCCAAGTTCATCGACCAGTACATCCAGCAGGCCCTGCCGGTCACCGGTGTCGCCGGGCTCGGGCTCGCCTCCTTGGTGTGCGTCCTCTTCCTCTTCCCGAAGGCCGCCCGCTCGGCCCGCGTCGCCGACCGCTCCGCCGGGAGCTGACGAGGCCCGGACGGTCATTGGTTGGCAAACGCTGGGGAATACCTTTTCCGGTCGGCCCGTTAAAGCGCATTCGTGCGTGTTGTATCGGGTAGTCATGACTGTGCACCGCCGGTGACGCTTCGCGGCGGTCACGTCGGGCGGCCCGGCTCCCAGCCCGGGCCCCAACCCGTCGACGGAGCCCCTGCTTCCGCCGAGTACCGTCCCACACTCCGCACCCAGCGGTTCCAGGGGAGACGTCGACGCCAACGAGGTCCGGGTAAGCCGTATCCGGGCCTCGTTTCGCGTGTGCGGGGAATCGGTCACACCAATACCCGGTCGCGTTGTCGAGGCCCTGGGCATTAGCCTTGGGCGCACCCATGGAAACCAGGGGTCGCCCGGGGCGGAGGAAAGGGTGGACGGCACCGTTTCCGGTCGCCGTTCCCGGGGTGCCCGTCAGTGAAAGCATGAGGTCTCTACGTGCCCACCGGCAAGGTCAAGTGGTACGACGGCGACAAGGGTTTCGGATTCCTCACCCGGGACGACGGAGGTGAGGTGTTCGTGCATTCCACCTCCCTGCCGCCCGGAACCACCGCCCTGAAACCCGGCCAACGGGTCGAGTTCGGTGTGGCCGAGGGGCGCAAGGGCGCCCAGGCGCTCCAAGTGAAAGTCCTGGACTCACAGCACTCGGTGGCCAAGGCACAGCGCAAGAAGCCGGACGAGATGGTGCTCATCACCGAGGACCTCATCAAACTCCTGGAGAACGTCTCCAACGGCTACCGGCGCGGCCGCCACCCGGACAAGCGTGAGGCGGCCAAGGTCGCCGCCGTTCTGCGTGTGGTGGCCGACGACCTGGAGGCCTGACACTCCGGAACCCGATCGCCGGAACCCGTCCACGGAGGCCGTGGTGACCGAGAACACGGTCCGCCACGGCCTCCGTGCCGTCCGCCCCGCCCGCTGGCAATACCCCGCCAAGAGGGTGAATCGGGCGAACCTTGACCCGCGTTATGGTCAAATCGGTGCCCGCGATCAGTGAGAATGGGGGACGTGAGCCCTTCTCGACGTTCTCCTGTACCGGACAAGGCATGTGTCGACGCGGTGGATCTGGCCCGCTCGGTGGCAGCGGAGGTCGGGCGACCCGATTGGGTGGGTGAGCACCTCACCGCCCAGGTCGAGGACACACGCCTGGTCACCCACTACTTCGAGTGCCTGGACCCCTCGTATCCGGGGTGGACCTACGCCGTCACCGTGGTCCGCGCCTCGCGGGCCAAGAAGGTCACGGTCAACGAAGTGGTCCTGCTGCCCGGCGAGGGCGCCCTGGTCGCGCCCGAGTGGGTGCCGTGGAAGGAGCGACTGCGCCCGGGCGACGTCGGTGTGGGGGACCTCCTCCCCACCGAAGAGGACGACGAGCGCCTCGTCCCCGGTTACGCGCAGGTGCCCGACAGCGAGCTCGACGCCGAGGGCATGGACCAGCAGATGGTGTGGGAGCTGGGACTCGGCCGCCGCCAGGTGCTTTCCGAGGTCGGCCGTGAGCAGGCCGCGGAACGCTGGTACAACGGCGAGGCCGGGCCGCGGAGCCCCATTGCCTCGGCAGCCCCGGCGCGCTGCACCTCCTGTGGGTTCCTGACCCCGCTCGCCGGCGAGCTGCGCCAGATGTTCGGCGTGTGCACCAACGAGTACGCCCCGGACGACGGCAAGGTCGTGTCCCTCGACCACGGATGCGGAGCACACTCCGAAGTCCGCCGCCCCGGCCCGCAAAACGAGCCGGTCGCACCGGTCGTCGACGAGATGGGGTACGACCACATCGTCTTCGACGACACCGCGGAACTGGAACTGGTCTCCAGCGACTCCTGACCACGACCGACTTCCGACGACAACGGCAGTCACCACGGGCAGATCCACCGAAAACGATTGCGGGGTCCCGTCGCAGTGCGCGGCGGGACCCTTCCCGTATTCGCCCGCGCCTCAGGCACGCGTGCCACGCGTGCCACGCGTGCCACGCGCGCCACGCGCGCCACGCGCGACGGCCACAACCCGCCCGGCCCCCACCGTCGGCTAGGCTCGACCCACCATCACGCTCGCCTTGCCGGGACCTTGCATGTCCGCGAACATGCAGGGGCCGATCGGACCGCGCGCCCAGCGCAGGAGGAGACCACCATGGCCGAGCCGGTGACCGCTTCGGTGGCCGACCCTTACAACACCGCTGAACTGCGCAGACGTGTGCTCTCTGCGTGGGCTGACGCGCCCGCCCGCTTCCGGGAGGACGCCAACGCCGAAGAGGACTTCGCCCTGGGCGGTTACCGGGACCGGGTCGTGGTCGAGCTCGCCCAGAACGCCGCCGACGCGGCGCGCCGCGCGGGCGTTCCCGGACACCTCCGCCTGGCCCTGGACGGCGACCGGCTCTCCGCCGCGAACTCCGGCGCCCCCCTGAGCGCGGAGGGCGTGGAATCCCTCGCCACCCTGAGGGCGTCCACCAAACGCGACGACCAAGGCTCCGCGGGCCGGTTCGGGGTCGGCTTCTCCGCGGTGGTGGCGCTCAGCGACGACGTCACCGTGGACTCCGGCGGAGCTGCGGTGCATTTCTCCGCTGAGCGCGCCCGTGCCGTGGTCACCGACCTGCTCGACAGCAACGGTACGCACGCCGACCTCGCCGACGAGGTGGGCCGCCGTTCCGGCCACGTGCCCATGCTGCGCCTGCCTTTCCCGGCCGACGTCGTCCCCGAACGGCCCGATGGCGGCTACGACACCGTCGTCACCCTGGCACTCCGAGACCAACAGGCACAGGAGCGGGTACGGGAACTGCTGGACCGGACCGGCGAGGCCATCCTGCTCGCCCTCGACGGCCTTTCCGAGGTCCGCGTGGTGGTCGACGGCGCCGAGCGCGTCCTCACCCGCGAGCCCGGCGACGAGGACTCCGACACCGACCTGGTCACCACCCACCGCGACGCCGGCGGGACCCGGGTCACACCCTGGCGCGTCGTCAGCACCTCCGGCGAGTTCGACCCCGACCTGCTGGCGGACCGGCCCACGGAGGAGCGGGAACGCACCGCGTGGTCGTTGACCTGGGCCGCCCCCGTGGACGCCGCAGGCGGTGTGGCCGCGCTGCCCGCCGACGTAGAGAACGTGGTGCACGCGCCCACCCCAACCGACACCGAACTCGACCTGCCCGCCCTCCTCATCGGCACGTTCCCGCTCAGCTCCGACCGGCGCGCGGTCCAGCCGGGAGGCGCCACCGACCTGCTGCTCATGGAGGCCGCGAACGCCTACTGCGCGCTCCTGCGCCGCTTCGTGCCCTGGGCCGCTCTCGACCTGGTGCCCGCTGCCCGCGTGGGCGGCGGCGCCATCGACGCGGTCTTCCGGGCCCGGGTCGCCGAGCCCCTGCTGGACGCCCCGTTCCTGGTCACCGCGGCCGGACACCCCGTAGCCCCGCGTGAAGCGGTGCTCCTGGACACCGGCGGCGCGAACGGCTCGGCCGACCTCGTCAGCCTGCTCGCCGAACTCGTCCCGCCGCTGCTGCCCGGAACCTGGAGCCCGCGCCACCCGGCCCTGGCCTCGCTGCGCGTACGCCGACTGGGCTTGGCCGACCTTGCTGACCTGCTCGGTGACACCCAACGGGAACCGGAGTGGTGGGCGACGCTCTACGCGGCCCTGGGAACCGCCGGGGGCGACGGGGCCGACATCGACGAGCTCGGTTCCCTTCCGGTCCCGCTGGCCGACGGCCGCCTCGTCCGGGGGCCGCGCTCCCTGCTGCTGCCCACCGACGACTGGGCCAAGGTCGCCGACACCGAAGGCCGTAGGCTCGACCCCGCAGCCCTGGCCACCCTGGGCGTGCGCATGGTGCACCCTGAGGCCGCCCACCCCCTCCTGCTGCGCCTGGGCGCGGCCGAAGCCGGTGCGGGCACGGTGCTGGCCGACCCGAACACCGAGGCCGCCGTACGCGGCTCCTTGGACGCCGAGGACCCCGAGCCCGTCGCCGAGGCCGTCCTGGACCTGGTCGCGGCGTCCGGCACGACGGTCGAGGACGCGCCCTGGCTGTCCGAACTGGCCCTGCGCGACGACGAGGACGGCTACTCGATCGCCGCCGAACTCCTCGTTCCCGGAGCTCCCTTGGCGGACCTCTTGGTGGACGACTCGCCCTTCGGCACGGTCCACGACGACCTCGTCCGCCGCCACGGCACCGACGCCCTGCGGGCCGTGGGCGCGCTGTGGGGCCTGACCGTGGTCCGCGCCGAGGAGGTGGCCCTGGGGGAGGACCCCGCGGGTGCCTTCGACGGCGCGGCCGGAGAGGACGGCCCCGACGGGCTGGACGACTGGGCCGACGAGGTCCTCGAACGCGTCGGCGACCCCGACCTCCCGCCCGTGGTGCCCGAACTGGTGTGCGTCGCCGACCTCGACTACATCGCCGACGACGCCTGGCCCCAGGCACTGACGATACTCTCCCAGGGGCGGCTGCGCGAGGCCGTCACCGCCCCCGCCCGCCTGCTCATGCCGGACGGCCGGGTCGTCGATGTGCCCTCCTACACCGCCTGGTGGCTGCGCAGCCGGGCGCTGCTGGGCGGCCGGGCCCCGGTCGGGCTGCGTACCGCCGACGCCGAGTCCGCGCTCACCGGGCTCTACGACGAGGTGCCCGCGGACGTCGACCCCGAGTTCGCCCGTGCCCTCGGCGTACGTACGACCCTCGCCGACCTGCTCGCCGATCCGGACGGCGCCGACGACCTGCTGAACCGGCTCGCCGATCCGGCCCGGCACGTGGACCGCTTCGCGCTGCGCCGCCTGTGGACGGCCCTGGCCGACGTGGACGCCGACCTGGTCACCCCTCCGACGCTCGTGCGCGCGGTCAAGGGCGGGGCGATCGTGGTCGCCGACGCCGAGGACGCCGTAGTGATCGACTCACCGGACCTGCTTCCACTGGTCAAGGACCGGCCGCTGGTCCTGGCCGCCGCCGAAGCGGCCGACCGGCTCGCCGACGTCCTCGACCTGGACCTGGCCTCGGAGAGCGTCACCGGGAAGGTGAACTCGGCGGGGCAGATCCGGGCGGTGCCCGACGAGGCCGCGCTGTTCCTCGCCGGGGGCGAGGATCCGGACCGCACGTACCTGCACCACCGGAAGCTCACTGTCGACGGTGAGGACGTGGAGTGGTACACGGGTGACGGTGCGGTGCACGCCTCCGGGACCGAAGGGCTGGCACGTGCGCTGTGCTGGCGCGCCGGACAGTGGTCCCGTCGCCACCTGCTCGCCGCCGTGCTGCGGGACCCGTCCGCTGCCGCGCACCTGCTGGCCGAAGCCGACCTGGAGTAGAGGCTTGGTGTAGGGGTCGCCCCGCCGAACCGCGGTTCGGCGGGGCGACCTGCTTGGGTTCGACGGTCAGTGCTGCCAGGGTTCGGGCAGCGGGGAGCCGCACACCATGGCGGCCTTCAGTAGGGCCCAGCGGCCTCGGGCCTTGGCGAGTGCCTGCCAACAGGTGACGGGTTCGCCGACGGAGCGCAGGGCTTCGGAGAGAGCGTCGTAGTGGTCGGTGACCTCGTCGATTTCGGTGAGGTCACCGACACGGGCGGTCCAGCGGTGGGGCAGGGCGTCGCCGGACCGCAGCGCGTCATCGAGGTAGCCGAAGACCGCGTCGGCGGAGACCAGCCGGGTGACCGCGTCCGCGCACAGTTCGGGGTCGTTGAGGAGTTGTGTGAGTCGGGCGGCCAGGGCTTCGGTGTGCTCGTTCACGCGGCCAGCTCCCTGAGCTCGGCGCGGTGGGCCTCCCAGGCCCGGTACGGGCCGCGCACGATCTCGACCCGGGGGAACCCGTCCCAGTGGGCGTCCTCGACCGGCTTTCGAGGCGCGGGGATCGTGGGAGCGGGTTCGATGGCCTCGACGGGGGTGAGCGCGTCGACGTAGCGGCGGACCCGGCGGGAACGGTTGCGTCGGACCTCAGCGCCCAGCTCCCGCAGGTAGCCGATGGCGGTGGTGTGGGCGCCCCGCGTTGGCCTGAGGAGCCGTGCGAGCACGCCGAAGATGGACAGTAGGGTGAGCATGTCTGCCTGCCTTTTCCAGGTGGACCGGGCCCGGGGTGTTGGTAGCGCCGCCGGGCCGCTTTCATGTTCGGTTCAAGCACTCACTATACGTCTATCTTGTCTAGGTCGTCTACTACGTATGCCATATGCAAGGCGTATCGCACATGCCTAACGTCTGAGATATGCATGTTGACCGTTTCGATCCCACACCCCTGTACGCCCAGGTAGCTGACCAGCTTCGCGAACAGATCAAGGCCGGGGTTCTCAAGCCGCGTGACCCACTGCCCTCCGAGTCGAAGCTGGTCGCTGAACACGGGGTCGCTCGGGAGACCGCGCGACGGGCCATTGCGGTACTGCGGGAGGAAGGCTGGGTGGTGACTCTGCCGCAGCGCGGCACGTTCGTCGCACCGGGCGGCAGCTCTTAGAGCCTGCTGACACAGGGGTTTGGTTACCCAGACCGCGGCCAGGAGCAGCCGGTGCATCGTGAGCTGGGGTTTCCTCTGTGCGGGGGTTTCCTGCGGGTTCCGGGTTGCCCCGTTTCCTGCCGCTTGATGGTGGCCGTCTCCGCTGCGCGCGTCAAGGTCGTCGCCATCGAGCGCTTCGCGCGTCATTGGCGCTCCACCTTGACCCGCTTCGCTGCGACGGCGGGTCGGCGGCAGTCAGAAAACGGGGGGCGTGTGGTCGGGGCGGCAGGCACTCCGGCCTTCGGCCGGGAACTGCCCCGGGCCTACGGCCCGGAGGGCCGGGCTTCGCCCGGTCCGGCCCTGGCCGGCCGGATTCCTGCCCTTCCGTCTGGCTGTGTCGGCAGGCGCGTCGCAATCCAGTGGCCGGTCGGCGACGAAGGGCCCGATCAGGTGCCTGGATGGCCGGGCGCGTCCCACCGGTCTGTCGGCTCGGTGGCGGGTCGGGCCGGTGGTGCTGCCGGGTGTGTGACGCCGGTGGCCCGGCCGGGTATAGGCGGGTGTGGTTTCCAGGGCATCGACCCCCCCCTGCTGGAAGCATTTTGGGCGCCGAGTGTGCTTCTGAGAGGGGGGTTCACCGCCCCGGGGCCTCCGAGTGGGGGTAGCGGGCGCCCCGGTGCGGTCCTGGTGTCCGAAACTGGCCCGCTAGTGGTGTCCGCTGCGTCCGAAACCGGTTCATCCCCGATGATCTTGCTACCAGTAGCAACTTCGGCGCCGAAATTGCTACTGGTAGCAAGATCATCTTCGAGAAGGGGGCCCACCCCCGACCGAAAGCCCGGTGGGACGCGCTCGACCATGCGCCTAGCCTGCTCGGGCACTTCGTCGCTGGCTGGCCACTGGATTGCGACGCGCTGGCCGATGAAGCCAGGCGGACGGGCAGGAATCCGGCCGGCCGCGGCCGGAGGGCCGGGGCCGGCCGGCCCGGACCGGGCAAAGCCCGGCCCACCGGGCTGTAGGCCCGGGGCCCGAAGGGCCCCTTTGGGACCCCTTTCGGGCCCCGACCACAGGCCCCCCGTTTTCTGACTGCCGCCGACCCGCCGTCGTAGCGAAGCGGGTCAAGGTGGAGCGCCAATGATGCGCGAAGCGCTCGATGGCGACGACCTTGAGGCGCGCAGCGGAGACGGCCACCATCGGGCGGCGGGAAACGGGGCTACCCGCACCCGACAGCAAACCCCCACCCGCGCGGGGCTTCCTCCCGCCCCGGGGTGGCACCCCCGCCCCGGCAGGCAACGGGCTCACCGAGAGTGCAGGGCTCCGGCCAGTCGGGGTCCCAGTCCCTCGTCCGGTTCTTCGGCCCACTCGGTCACGTCCAGGGGGTCGCCGACGGAGACGGTGCCGGGGACGGTGACGGCGAACTTCGCGCAGAACGCCACCCCGCCCTCGTCCGTCCTGCGGTAACCGGCCAGGGAGCGCAGCGGTTCGGGCCCGCGCTTCTCGCCGGTCTCCTGGTCGACGGTGGTGACCGCGCAGCGGACGCACACTTTGGCGTAACCCAGCTCGGCGGTGCCCAGGCGGACCCGGCGGATCCGGTCCTCGGTGTGCGGCTCGGGCCAGCCGGACACCACGATGTTGGGTCGGAACCGCGCCATCGGGACGGCCTCGCCCCCGGTGGCGAGGATGCGCTCGTTGAGCAGGTCCAGGGAGGACAGCGAACCCACCACGGCGGCGTGGCCGTCGGCGAAACCGGCGGTGCCGGGGGTCAGCCCGCTGGTCTCGCGCCGGTGGTCTTCGGGGACCCGCACCAGGCGGCTGGACGCGCCGAGCACCTCGGACAGCCACCCCGCGACCTCGTCACCCTGGTCGACGCCCACGAAGGGTCGGCCGTGCACGGCCACGTCCAGGCGGCGGCCCTCGGGATCCACGACGACCTTGACCGGTGAGAACCCTCCGGTGTGCAGGACGAGCCTGGACCCGTCCGCGTCGAGCTCGGGAACGATCCGCGCCATGCGGGGGTCCTTGCGCTGGCTGCGGAAGTCACCGGAGTCGTCGACCACCATGAACGAGCGGTCGTGGGCGATCCCGGCGGGGGTGAGGTCGGCTGTGCGCAGCGGCAGACCGGCACAGCCCTTGACGGGGTGGACGACGAGTTCGGAGACGCGGGCCGTGGGAGAGGGGCTCATGGCGAGAACGTTACCCGTGCCTTCTGGAGAGCGCTCGGAATGACGTCGCCGTGGTGGAGGGCGGCAGGGGATCGGCGGCCTCGACCGGAACGTAGGGGTGAGCCAACCCACCCCAGTAACTGTACCTTCCGGAAGGTACAGTTACTCCCATGCGACCAAGTTCGAGGCACCTCATTCTGGAGGCCGCGACAAGGGTGACCGAGCGCGAAGGCATCACCGGGCTCACCCTGGAGTCGACGGCCGAGGAGGCAGGGCTGACCAAAGGCGGCCTGCTCTACCACTTCCGCACCCGGGAGGACCTGATCCTCGCGATCCAACGGCACCTCGTGGACGGCTGGGAAGAGCGCCTGCTCGCCGAACTCGGCAAGCCCTACGACGACGCCGACCCGACCGAGCGCGGCGCCGCCTACGCCCGCGTCATAGCGCGCGGGAGCAAGAGGCAGGCGGACCTGGCCTTCATGCTGGAGTCCGTTTCCCAGCCCGAGCTCACCCGGATCTGGAACGAGCTCATGGAGAGGTGGGCGCCCACGCCGAGCTCCCCCGAACCCGCCGGGCTGGACCTGTTTCTGGCCAGGCTGATCGCCGACGGGCTCTGGCTGCACAAGTCCACGGCCGGGTGCCGGATACCGCCGGACGTGGAACGGGCCGTGCTCGCACGAGTGACCGGCCTGACCGGTGCTCCGCCACCGGACACATCAGCACCGCGAGGCGAAGCAGTCCCGCAAGACAGCCCGCAAGACAGCCCGCAGGGCAGAACGGCACCGCGGACCAAGGGGGAGGGCTCGTGAGCGACGTGAACGACGCGATCGAGACCGGGCAACAGCCGGTCTCCAAGGCCAGGCGCTGGCTCGTACTGGTCGCCGTCTCGGCCGGTCTGCTGCTGATCGCGGTGGACATGACGGTCCTCTACACCGCACTTCCGACCCTGAGCAGTGAGCTCCAGGCGAGCGCCTCGGAACGGCTCTGGATCATCAACGCCTACCCCCTGGTGATGGCGGGACTCCTCCTGGGCGCGGGGACGCTCGGCGACCGCGTCGGCCACAAGCGGATGTACCTGATCGGCCTCGTCCTGTTCGGCGCCGCCTCAGTGGTCGCGGCCTACGCCGTGAACCCGGCCATGCTCATCGCAGGGCGCGTCTTCCTGGCGGTGGGCGCCGCCGCGATGATGCCCGCGACCCTGTCACTGATCCGCATCACCTTCGTGGACGAGCGCGAACGCGGGATCGCCATCGGGGTCTGGGGAACCATGGCGATGGTCGGCGCCGCCATCGGGCCGATCGTGGGCGGCCTGCTGCTGGAGTTCTTCTGGTGGGGTTCGGTCTTCCTCATCAACGTGCCGATCGTGCTGGCCGCCCTGGTCCTGGCCGTCCTGGTCGCGCCCGGGGGTTCGGGAAGCTCCGAACGGCCGTGGGACCTGCTGGCCTCCGCCCAGGTCATGGTGGGCCTGGTGGGCGTGGTCTACACGATCAAGGAGGTCACCGGACCGGAACCGTCGGTGGCCGCGATCGCGGTAGCCCTCCTGGCGTCCGTTGCCGGGTTCTGGTCGTTCGTGCGGCGCCAGCGCGGTCAGACCTACCCGCTCATCGACTTCACGCTCTTCCGTGACCCGCGCATCCTCATCGGTGTCATCGCCGCAGGGATGGCGATGTTCGCGATCGCCGGCGTGCAGCTGGTCCTCACTCAGCGCCTGCAGCTGGTGCTGGAGTTCACCCCGCTCCAGGCGGGTCTGACCGTCGCGGCGATGGCGCTCGGCGCGCTGCCCGTGGGCGTAACCGCCGGTGCGCTGCTGTTCCGTGTGGGCACCCGACCGGTGATCGTCCTGGGCCTGCTGGCCACCGCACTGGGAACGGCCGGCGTGCTGTTGTCGACCTCCGCCCCCTTGGGCTGGACGGTCGCCGGACTGCTGATCGTCGGCGCGGGTACCGGCGCGGCGATGACCGCGGCCTCCGCCGCCATCGTGGGCAACGCACCGGCCCACCGGGCGGGCATGGCCTCCTCGGTGGAGGAGGTCTCCTACGAGCTGGGCAGCCTGACCGGTGTCGCGGTCCTCGGAAGCTTGCTGGCCGCCGTCTACGCCCGCACCGTCACCCTGCCGGCACAGTCGCCCGACACGGCGGCCGAGGGCATGGACGAGGCCCGCGCGGCCGCCGCCCAGCTGGACCCCGGCGCTGCGGTGCCCCTGCTGGAGGCAGCCACCCAGGCCTTCGACAACGGCTACCGGGCCACCCTCCTCATCGCCGCGACGGTGCTGTTCGCGGCGAGCGTCTTCAGCTTCCTCTACAAACGGGGCGGGACCGGCCGGTCGGCGCGGGACCAGGAGCTGACCGGAGAGGGTGCACCGGCGGCCAAGACGGACTCCCCGAGCCCTTGACGTCCTCCCCGTCGTGAACGACGGAGATTCCGACCCGCCCTTGCGGCCGGGTTGTGCCCGCGCCTGGGCGACGCCTAGCGGGCGACGCGGAAGAAACCCTCGGAGATGAGGGTGCGCAGGGCCTCGGGGGTGCGTTCGCGGAGCATGACCGGATCCTCGCCCATCAGTTCGGCGATGGCGTCCAAGAGCGGGCCGACCGGCATGGTGCCGTCGCAGACGCTGGCGAGCGCGGCCTCGACGGTGCCGATGCGTGCGACGCGCCGGAGGCCCTCGCGCTGGCGCAGGACGATCTTCTCGGGGTCGGGCGCACCCGGGACGGACACGCGCTCCTCGACCACGCCCGGGGCGAGCGCCACGTGGGTGGAGAGTAGGGCGGCGTCGGTGAGGCGGTGCGCGGTCATCGCGCCGTCCACCACGTCGGGCAGATAGGGGCCGACAGGCTGCTCGACCTCGTGCCGGAGCTCCTCCACCTTGACGGTGGCGTCCTGGGCGGCGTCGTTGCGCAGGCTGATCCAACCGAAGCCGATGCCCTTGATGCCCTCGCGGTCGAAGTAGTCCAGCCAGGCGTCGTAGCGCCTCGTGTACTCGGGGGTGCCGTGTTCGCAGGAGTCGCGCAACCAGAGCTCCACGTACTCGGCGGGGTCCTGGACGTCGCGCTGCACCACCCAGCCGGAGCAGCCGGTGCCGGTGATCCAGCCGCCGACCCGGTCCTCCCAGTCGTCGCTGTCGGTGTGCGTCCAGTTGGCGAGGAACTGCCCCCAGCCGCCCTCGGTGAGATAGCCGGGCGCCTGGCGGACCAGTTCGGCACAGAGGCTGTCACCGGGCAGGTCGGACTCGCGGTAGGTGTAGCGGGCCGACTCGGGGGTGATCACGAACGGCGGGTTGGACACGATCAGGTCGAAGCGCTCGCCCTTGACGGGTTCGAACAGGGAGCCCTGGGACAGGCGGGCGTCCTTGACCCCGGACAGCGCGAGGCTGATCCCGGCCAGGTGCACGGCGCGCGGGTTGAGGTCGGTGGCGACCACCTCGCGGGCGCGGGAGGCCAGGTGCAGGGCCTGGACGCCGCAGCCCGTGCCCAGGTCGAGGGCGCGTTCGAAGGGTCCTTCGACGATCAGGCGGGAGAGGTTGGCGGAGGCACCGCCCGCGCCCACGACGTGGTCGTGGCCGGGGACGCCACCGCTGCCGGGGCGCACCTTGGGGTCGGACACGACGAAACCGGGTCGGCCGTCCTCGAGCTCCCACGGTCCGAGGTGGACGAGGGCTTGCACCACGGGGCCGTCCCGGCCCTCTTCGACGGTGACCAGGCCGGCTTCGGCGAGTTCCTCGACGGGCAGGATGGAACGGGCGGCCCTGGCCGGGATGGGGCTTTGGAGCCACCACAGGCGCAGAAGCAGTCCAAGGTGTTCCTCCCCGCCCGTGGCACGCAGGGCGGGCACGAGCTGCTCGCGGGCCAGGGCTTTGGCCGCGGCGTTGCCGAGCCGGTCGCGGACCCCGGACACCGTGTAGTCGGCGCCGATGAGGATGCCGCGGAGGCGGTCGGCGAGGCCGCGCGGGAATTCTGTCTCAGACACCCGCCCATTATCGGTCAGGTGAGCCGTGCCCTGTCGGGTCCGGAGCTTCGCCTCAGGAAGCGTCGGACTTCTTCGCGGCCCGTTCGGAGGCCCGTTCCCCCGCCTGGTCGCGTTTGCGGAACAGGTAGGGGATGAACAGGAAACCGAAGACGCCGAGGGCGATCCCGGTCACACAGACGCCGATCCACCAGCGCTCGGTGTCGGGCAGGCCGTCTCCCAGGGCGAGCAGCACCAGGAGCGCGATGGCCCACCCGACCGTGCCGATGGCGGCCGGAACGCGGTAGTCGCTCTCGTGGACTTCGGGGTCTGGCTGGCGGGGTTTACGCACGGAATCAGGCTATCCGGTACCGGCCGGACAGCGGGAGAGCCGCCGCTTCGGTCGGGCCCGGGACGGGGACGCGTTGGTCACACCCGACCGGCGGATCATCCGACCATATGGCGCTTGCTACGAAAGCCATGTGAAACATGCGGCTGATGTTGTACGAAGATGCAACTAATGTGGCCCAGAATCCTTGTTGTCCCTTAACACGACCAGGTCAGGCTGACGACGTGAACGCACCAACACCCTCCTCAGACACATCGGAACAGGACAGAGTCCCCAAGGGCTCCCTTGACCGCTTCTTCAAGATCACCGAACGCGGATCCACCCTGGGCACGGAGGTCCGCGGCGGCATGGCGACCTTCTTCGCCATGGCCTACATCGTCGTCCTCAACCCGCTGATCATCGGTACCGCCGAGGACGTCAACGGCGAGACCCTGGGGATCGAGGGCGTCGCCGCGATGACCGCCCTGGTCGCTGCGCTCTCCTGCGTCCTCATGGGTGTGGTCAGCCGGTACCCCTTCGCGATCGCGGCGGGCATGGGACTGAACGCGATCGTGGCCTACGCCATCGCACCGCTGATGAGCTGGTCCGACGTCTTCCTGTTGATCATCATCGAAGGCGTCCTCCTCCTCATCCTCGTGCTGACCGGTTTCCGCGCCGCGGTGTTCGCCGCGGTCCCGCCCGGTCTCAAGATCGGGATCGCGGTCGGCGTGGGCCTGTTCCTGGCCTTCATCGGCCTGGTAAACGCCGGCTTCGTGCAGCCCGGCGACGGTACGCCGGTCCAGCTCGGGGACGGCGGCCTCAACGGCTGGCCGATCCTGATCTTCGTCATCGGTCTGGCGCTCAGCATCGCCCTCTATGTGCGCAACGTCCGCGGCGCCCTGCTCATCGGTATCGTCGCCACCACCATCGTCGCGATCGTGGTCGAGACCCTTCTGGGCGACGGTGCGGACGGCCTCGGCTGGGGGCTGAGCGTCCCGAGCGTGCCAACGAGCGTGGGCGACCTGGTCGCTGTGCCCGACGTCTCGCTGTTCCTGTTGTTCGCCGACGGCGGCTTCAACATCCTGGACCGCTGGTCCGACGTCGGTGTCGCCACCGTCGTCATGCTGATCTTCACGCTGCTGCTGGCCGACTTCTTCGACACCATGGGCACCATGGTCGGCGTCGCCCACCAGGGCGGCCTGGCCGACGAGAACGGTCAGATCGAGGGCACCCGCGAGGTCCTGGTCGCCGACTCCTTCGGCACCATCCTGGGTGGTCTGGGTTCCGCCTCGGTCGCCACCCTGTACGCGGAGTCCGCGGCGGGCGTCGGTGAGGGTGCCCGGACGGGTATCGCCCCGATCGTCACCGGCGCGATGTTCCTGATCGCGACACTCTTCACCCCGCTGGTCACGCTGGTGCCCTTCGAAGCCGCCACCCCGGTGCTGGTGATCGTCGGCTTCATGATGATGACCCAGGTCACCAACATCGACTTCAAGGACCCGGCCATCGGCATGGGTTCCTTCATGGCGATCATCATGATGCCCCTCACCTACTCGATCGCGAACGGTATCGGCTTCGGCCTGCTGGCCTACGCCTTCGTCATGCTGGTCACGGGCAGGGCCCGCCGGGTCCACCCGCTCCTGTGGCTGATCTCGGTCGTCTTCCTGATCCACTTCGCGGAAGCGCCGATCTACGACCTGATCGGCTGACCCGTCCCCGGCGCGGGGGCACGGTCTCCCGTTGCGGGGAATGAACGGCACGGTGAACGGCGTTGGCTCAAGTGATGAGTCAACGCCGTTTACTTCTAGGTTCCCGAATCCACGCTCCGGTGGTCGTTTCAGTCACTCTCCGATGCTCTTCCTGTCCGGGGAGTGAGTGATGCGCCGTATCGCGATGTTCCGTTCGCTGTCGGTCCGCAACTACCGGATCTACGCGCTCGGACAACTGGTCTCCAACCCCGGCACCTGGATGCAGCGCATCGCCCAGGACTGGCTGGTCCTCCAACTCAGCGGCGGCAGCGGTATCGCCCTGGGCATGACCACCGCGCTCCAGTTCCTGCCCATGCTCTTCTTCGGGCTCTGGGGCGGTGCCATGGTGGACCGGTTCGGCAAGCGCAAGCTGTTGATCTTCACCCAGGCCAGCATGGGTGTGCTCGCCGTCGGCCTGGGCATCCTGGCCACACTCGGTGCCGCCGAGGTCTGGCACGTCTACCTGTTCGCCTTCGGCCTGGGCATGATCACCGTGCTCGACAACCCGGGGCGGCAGGCCTTCGTCCCGGAGATGGTCGACCGGGACATGCTGCCCAACGCGATCGCCCTGAACAGCGCCAGCTTCCAGCTGGGCCGCGTCACGGGCCCCGCCATCGCCGGCCTGCTCATCGGCCTGATCGGCAGCGGCCCCGTCTTCATGATCAACGGGCTGTCCTTCGCCTTCACGATCGTGGCCCTGATGATGATCCGGCCCGCCGAACTCAACCCCACCGAACCCATGCCGCGCGGCAAGGGCCAGATCCGGGAGGGCCTCCGGTACATCGGGGGCAGGCGCGACCTCGTCCTGCTACTGATCCTGGCCGGCTCCGTCCAGTTCTTCGGTGCCAACGGGCAGAACCAGATCGCCCTCATGGTCAACAACGTGTACGAGACCGGTGCCGAGGCCTTCGGAGTGGCCGCGGCCGCGCTCGCGGTCGGCGCGTTGGCCGGTGCGCTGTTGGCCGCGCGGCGCGACCATCCGAGGCTGCGCCTGGTGCTCATCGGTTCGATGGGCTTCGGCGTCGCCCAGCTCGTCGCCGGCCTGATGCCGGGCTACATCGCGTTCGTCGTGGTCCTGGTCCCGATGGGTGTGCTGTTCATGACCTTCGTGACCACGCTCAACGCCACCTTCCAGCTCAGCGTCGACCCGCAGATGCGCGGCCGGGCGATGAGCATGTTCCTGCTGGTGTTCATGGGGGTGGCACCGATCGGAGCGCCCGTCGTGGGCCTGATCGCTGACGCCTTCGGCCCGCAGGCCAGCCTGATGGTGGGCGGCGTGGTGACCATCGTGGTGGTCAGCGTGCTCTCGGTGCTGCTGATGCGGGTCAAGAAGGTGCGGGTACGCGAACTGCTGCCCCGCCGCCTCCTGGCCGGTTCGGGCGAAGCCGCAGCCGAGAAGGAAGCCGCGGCCGAGGACACTGAGCGGGCGGAAAGCCCTGAACGGCCCCGGTACGGTTCAGCGGAAGAGCCCGGCTCCGGAGCCGCGGAAGCGGATTCCCCCGACCGCCCAGGTCAACCGGGTCGGAACGCCGAACAGCAGGGCGCCGACGCGCGGGGGTAGTGCCAACCCGCCGGCGGGCCGGAACCGGAGAGGAGGGGCCATGAGTCTGTTCGTCGCGTTGTGGCCCCCGCAGGAGGTCGTCGACGAACTCGCGCAAGCGGTCCGTCCGGCCCGCCCCAGCGCCACCGGCCTGCGCTGGACCCGCCCGGAGGAGTGGCACCTCACACTTGCCTTTCTCGGCGAGGTGCCCGAGGACCGGCTGCCCGAACTCACCTCCGCGTTGGGCCGCGCGCTCGGCGGGCACCCCGCCCCCTACCTTGCCGCGGACCTCTGGGGCACCTTTCCAAACCGGGCGCAGCGGGCCTCGGTGCTGTGGTGCGGGGTGACGGGGGAGGGGCTGCACGAGCTCGCGGGCGCGGTGCGCGACGCAGCCCGTAGCGCGGGGGTGCCCGTTGAGTCACGGCTGTTCGTGCCGCACATCACTCTGGCCCGGGCCCGGCCGCCCCGGGACCTCACCGAGGCCCTTCGTGCACTCGGGCCTGTGGGGGCCACCGGCTGGCGGGCCGACCGCGTCCACCTGGTGGAGAGCCGCCCCGGCAGGCAGGACCGCTACCGAACCGCCCGGACCTGGGGACTACCCTGGGGTAGCGAATCCCAACGAGCACCGGAGCGGGGCACGTCATGAGCATGCTCACCAACAACAGGAAACAGCGCTGGCTGTTGCCGGTGGTGCTCGGTTCGATCATGCTCATCGTCATCCTGGGTGCCCTGGTCACCTGAGCCCCGGACGCCTCCTCAGGAGCGCCCCGGGTTCCCGCGCGCCCCGGTCTCCCACGGGTGCCCCGAGTCCGGGCTTGACGTTGACACCGGCGTCAGGGTTCTAGCGTGCCGGCATGTCACCCCACACGCTCCGTTCCGGATGGCTGGTGTGCCTGGCCCTGACCGCCTTCGCGGTCGGGACCGACGACCTGGTCATCGCGGGACTCCTGCCCGCCATCGCCCACGAACTCGACGTCAGCGTCGCCGCCGCCGGACAGCTGGTGACGGTCTTCTCCCTCACCTACGCGGTGGCCGCCCCGCCGCTCGCCGTGGCGACCGCCCGGTTCCCGCGCCGAACCCTGCTCCTGAGCGGGCTCGCCCTCTTCGCGTTCGCCAACCTGGTCACTGCCCTCGCGCCCACCTACGCCACCCTGATGGCGATGCGCGTGGCCACCGCGCTGATCGCCGCGGTGCTCACCCCCGCCGCCTTCTCCATGGCGGCCCGGCTGGCCCCCGCCGAACGGACCGGGCGCGCCGTCGGCATGGTCGCTGCCGGCCTGACCGTCTCTCTGTTCCTGGGGGTGCCGATCGGCGCTTTCCTCGGCTCCGTCTTCGGGTGGCGTTCGGCCTTCGTGGCCGTGGCCCTGTTCACCTTGGCGGTCCTCGCCGCGTCGGCCCTGCGCCTGCCTGCCCTGCCCGGCGCCCCCGAGGCCGGGGTCCGCCAGCAGCTGCGCCAGCTGGGCCGACCGGCCATCCTGACCTGCGTGACCGGCACCGTCATGGGCGCCAGCTCCGGTTTCATGGTCTACACCTACATCGCTCCGCTCACACGGGACCTCACCGGCGCCGGAGGGGTGGCCCTGGCCCCGCTGATCGCGGTGGTGGGTGCCGCGGGCGCCGTCGGAACCCTCGTGTGCGGCCGTGCCACCGACCGGTGGGGCGCCGACCGGATCCTCCTCGTCAGCTTTGCGGGGATGGTCGCGACCAGCCTGGTCCTGGCTGCGCTCGGATACCTCGGTGCGGGCAGCGTCCCGGTGTGGGCCCTGGCGTTCGTGCTTGCCCTGTGGGGTTTCGCCGCCTGGGGCTTCGCGGCCCCCATGAGCGCACGGCTGCTGGGACTGGCCGGGGACGCGGGCACCGAGGCCCTCGCCCTGAACACCGGCGGTCTCTACGTAGGGACGGCGGTGGCCGGCGCGGTCGGCGGCGCCGTCGTCGCCGGGTACGGGGGAGCGGGGGTGGCGGCGACCGCCGCCGCGATCGGCCTGCTCGCCCTGACCGCCATGGCGCTCTCCGTCCGGCGCTTCCCCACGGCCGTGCCCGGGACCTTGGAACACAAGGCCGACGCGGCCTGACCCGGGGCCGCGGAGTTCCCTAGGCTGGGCGCAGTCGTCGACGGAAGCGGAGGCGGTATGCGCATCGGGGAACTCGCCGGACGTACCGGCGCCAGCGCACGATCCCTGCGGTACTACGAACAGCGCGGCCTGCTCACCTCGGAGCGGGCCGCCAACGGCTACCGGGAGTACGGGCCCGAAGCGGTCGAGCGCGTGCGCAACATCCGGCTGCTCCTGGAGTCGGGCCTGACCTCAGAGGACATCCAGGAACTGCGGTCCTGCCTCGAACTCGACCTGGCCCGCGAACCCGACTGCGCCGAGGCCGTCGCCCTGTACGAACAGCGGCTCCAGGCCGTCCGGGAGCGCATCGAGGCCCTCGCCGCGACCGAGGAGCGGCTCGAACGCCGCCTTTCCGAAGGGCGCCGGGCCTGAGAGCCTTTTGGCAAGGGGTCTTGGGCTCCCCTGCCCTTGGGGTGTGCCCCTTTCCACGCAGGTGCGGGATTCCGCGCGGGCATGGGGTCCGGGGTGGGGGCTCCGTGGGTGGGGCTGAGGGTGGCGGGGGTTTGTTGTTGGGTGCGGGTTGCCACGTTTCCTGTGAGTGTGGGAGATGTCCACTACTCAGGGGGAAGGTCCGAGGTCCCCTGCGGGTGCGGGTTGCCACGTTTCCTGTGAGTGTGGGAGGTCCCCTGCGGGTGCGGGTTTCCCCGTTTCCTGCCGCTTGATGGTGGCCGTCTCCGCTGCGCGCGTCAAGGTCGTCGCCATCGAGCGCTTCGCGCGTCATTGGCGCTCCACCTTGACCCGCTTCGCTGCG